>JADFVG010000101.1 GCA_015222405.1 Chloroflexota bacterium | reverse complement strand
GTGGGAGCCATCGACTATGCCTATCGAGGGTTTGATTCCATACCGGCAACCTCCCTTGAGGTGCCTCTGGAGCAATCGCCATGTATCTTCTGCGGGCTTTGCGTTACCCTGTGTCCTACCGGGGCTCTCTCGGAGAAAATGAGGAAGGATAAGGGCAGGGAGACAAGGCGTGTCCGAACCATCTGCCCCTACTGTGGCTGCGGCTGCGGCATTTACCTCGACATCCGAGACCAGGAAGTGATCGGTGTTTCCCCTGACGGCGACAACCCGGTGAACAACATCTGCCTCTGCGTCAAAGGGCGCTTCGGCTACGATTTCATTAACCACAAGGACAGACTGATCACGCCCCTGGTGCGAAGGAATGGAAACCTGGAGGAGGCAAGCTGGGATGAAGCCCTGGACCTGGTGGCAAACAAGTTGCAGCAGATCAAGGACGAGAGCGGGGCTGACAGCATAGCTTGCTTAAGCTCAGCCAAGAGCACAAACGAGGAGAACTATCTGATGCAGAAATTCGCCCGCGCCGTGGTGGGCACCAACAATGTTGACCACTGTGCCCGCCTCTGCCACGCGTCAACGGTGGCCGGTCTCGCTTCATCCTACGGAAGTGGGGCGATGACCAATTCCATCGCCGAAATCGAAGATGCCGATGTAATACTGGTCACCGGGAGCAATACCACAGAGAACCACCCCATAATCTCAATTCGAGTTAAGAGGGCAGTCAGGAAAGGGGCGAAGCTGATCGTAATTGACCCCAGGAAAATCGACCTCACCAAATATGCCACGCTATGGTTACGTCAAAGTCTGGGGACCGATGTCGCCTGGATCAATGGAATGATGCACATCATCATTGAGGAGGGCCTGTGGGACAAGGATTACGTTAAGACCAGGACGGAAAACTTTGACGCGCTCAGGGAAACGGTCAAGAAATATACCCCCGATTTTGTAGAGAAGATCACCGGCATTCCTCAAGATATGTTGAGGGAAGCCGCTCGCATCTACGCCTCAGGGCAGAAGGCGTCCATCCTCTTTGCTATGGGCATCACCCAGCATAGCACGGGAACCGATAATGTAAAATCGATAGCCAACCTCGCCATGCTGTGCGGGAATGTGGGCATTGAAAGCGCCGGGGTCAATCCTCTCCGGGGGCAGAATAACGTCCAGGGTGCTTGCGATATGGGCGCTCTGCCCAATGTCTTTCCCGGTTATCAAGCGGTTGGCGACCAACAGGTGGTGTCGAAGTTTGAAACCGCCTGGGGGAGAAAGCTTCCCACCAACCCGGGATTGACGGTGGTGGAGATGATGAACGCTGCCGAGGAAGGCAAGATAAGGGCGATGTATATTATGGGCGAGAACCCCATGGTCAGCGACCCCGACCTCAAACATGTGGAGGCCGCGCTTAAAAAGCTGGACCTCCTCGTTGTCCAGGACATTTTCCTCACTGAGACAGCCGAGCTTGCCGATGTGGTGCTTCCCGCTGTTACCTTCGCTGAGAAGGACGGGACCTTTACCAATACCGAGAGAAAGGTGCAAAGGATAAGAGAGGCGATAAACCCAATCGGTGAAGCGAGGCCAGATTGGCAGATCATCTGCCAGCTTGCCTCCAAGATGGGCTATGACATGAATTACCAGCACCCCTCCGAGATCATGGAGGAGATCGCCAAATTGACCCCCAGCTACGGGGGCATGTATTACGATAGATTGGATAACGGGGGGCTACAGTGGCCCTGCCCCGATAGAGAGCACCCAGGGACGAAGTATTTACATAAAGATAGATTCACTCGCGGCCTGGGGCTGTTTCAAGCTATAGAATACATACCGCCAGCGGAAATGCCCGATGAGGATTATCCCTATCTTCTTTCCACAGGGCGAGTATATTATCACTTCCACACTGGCTCCATGACCCGCAGAAGCCAGGGGCTGAATGAAATCTATCCTCATGCCTTGGCTGAAATAAATCCCTCAGACGCCAAGGAGCTTGGAGTAGAGGATGGTGCCATGGTCAAGGTAACATCGCGTCGTGGCGAAGTGGAAGTGGAAGCCACGCTCACGGAGAGGGTGCCCCAGGGGATGATCTTCATGAGCTTCCACTTCAGCGAGGCAGCAGCAAATGTGCTGACCAATCCCGCCCTCGACCCGGTGGCCAAGATTCCAGAATATAAGGTCTGTGCCGTCAGGGTGGAGAAGGCCTAGGGAGAAATGCGATGCAAGTCACAGCCATAGACCAGAGCAAACTGGAGCAAATCTTGGCCAAATATGAAGGGCAGGAAGGAGTCTTGATCTCCGTGCTGCAAGAGGTTCAAGGGGAGTTTGGCTATGTGCCCAGGGAAGCGATAAAGAACATTGCTGATGCTTTAAAGCTATTCCCGAGCCAAGTTTATGGCGTGGTCACCTTCTACGCCCAGTTTTACATGACCCCTCGGGGCAGAAACACTATCAAGGTCTGTGAAGGCACTGCCTGCCATGTTCTAGGGGCGACAGCAGTGCTAAGTGAGCTCAAGACTAAATTAGGCGTTGCAGCAGGAGAAACAACGGATGACCTAAAGTTCAACCTGGAGAGCGTCCGTTGTTTGGGCACCTGTTTCCTGGCCCCGGTAGTGATGATTAACCAAGATTATTACGGCAAACTCCAACCTCGGGATGTCGAGGACATCTTAAAGCACTACGATTGAGCGTGAGAGGCAGGTTTATTGTGAAACTAGGCACGCCGGATGAATTGAGGTCTTTTCGAGAGTCGATAGTGGCTCAAATGGACCCCCAAAAGTTATGTGTCAGGATATGCATGACCGGATGCCGCGCCTATGGAGCTGTGAGAATCAGGGATGCTTTTCTCAAGGAGATCAAGGGGCGCGGGCTGGAAAAGGAGGTCGAGATTAGGGAAACCGGGTGCCATGGCTTTTGCGCCCGGGCACCGGTTATTACCATCGACCCCAAAGACATATTCTATCAACAATTAACCGCCGAGGACGTGCCTGAGATTATAGACCAGACCTTGCTCAAAGGCGAGATTATCGATCGCCTGGTTTATGCTGACCCAGCAACAGGTGAGAAGTTCCCGTTCAACGCTGATGTCCCCTTTTACAAAAACCAGACAAAGAATGTGCTTCGCAACTGCGGCGTGATCGACCCCCGCAATATATCCCATTATATTGCCCGCGATGGGTATGATGCCCTGAGCAAGGTGCTTACCACCACGACCCCAGTGGAGGTCATCGACACCGTGGAGCAGTCTGGGTTGAGAGGGCGTGGGGGCGCTGGTTTCCCAACGGGGAGGAAATGGCGCTTTGTCAGGGATGCCCACGGCGATCCCAAGTATCTTGTTTGCAATGGCGATGAAGGCGATCCCGGTGCCTTTATGGATCGGGCGGTGATGGAGGGCGACCCTCACAGCGTTCTTGAAGGAATGCTCATTGCCGCTTATGCCATGGGGGTAGAGGTGGGCTACATCTATGTCCGTGCCGAGTATCCCATAGCAGTAGAGCACCTAAAAATCGCCATCGCCCAGGCGCAGGAGCTGGGCCTTTTGGGCGAAAACATCCTCGGCTCCGGGTTCAACTTCGAAATAAGGGTCAAAGAGGGCGCTGGAGCCTTCGTTTGCGGCGAGGAAACAGCGCTCTTAGCATCGATAGAAGGTAGAAGAGGCATGCCTCGTCCCCGCCCCCCATTCCCAGCTCAATCCGGTCTATGGGATAAGCCAACCAATATCAATAACGTGGAGACCTACGCCAATGTGCCCCTGATCATCCTTAAGGGCTCCGAGTGGTATTCTAGTATCGGCACCGAAAGGAGCAAGGGAACGAAGATATTCTCGCTAGCGGGCAAGATCAACAATACTGGCCTGGTGGAGGTGCCCATAGGTACACCAGTGAGAAAGGTTATCTATGATATCGGGGGTGGCATACCAGGGGGCAGAAGGTTAAAGGCAGTCCAAACGGGTGGTCCCTCGGGGGGGTTTGTGCCCGAAGAACACCTGGACCTGCCCATCGACTACGACACCCTGCAGGCCATCGGCTCCATCATGGGCTCGGGGGGAATGGTGGTTATGGATGAGGACACATGTATGGTGGATGTAGCCCGGTTCTTCCTAGAGTTCACTAACGATGAATCCTGCGGTAAATGCTCCATCTGCCGCCTGGGGAGCCAACAGATGCTAGATACGCTGACCCGAATCACTCAAGGGAAAGGGCGTGAGGAGGATATAGAATTGCTTGTCGAGCTGGGCAAGCAGGTTCGGGATATCTCCCTCTGCGGGCTGGGGCGCACCCTCCCTAACCCGGTGCTCACTTCCACAAACTTCTTTCGGGATGAATATGAAGCCCACATAAAGGAGAAACGGTGCCCTGCGCTGGTATGTGAAGAGCTTGTCTCTTACTATATCCTGCCTGAAAAGTGCGAAGGTTGCATGATTTGCCTCCGCAATTGCCCCAGCGAGGCGATCATGGGGGGCAAGAGGATGGTGCATGTTATCGATCAAAGCAAGTGCACCAAATGCGGCACGTGCCTCAGCCTGTGCCCGACGCGCTTCAGTGCAGTAGTGAAGGTTTCAGGGGAGCAAATCCCAGTCCCTGAGGAGCCTATCCCAGTGGCACCTCGTAAGCCAAAGACTGCTTGACACGCGCCCTGTAGCGATGAAAGGGGATAAAGAATGAAGACCATCAACGATCAGAAGCCCGCTTTCATAGCCCGGCGGCATCCAGCACCGCAGGCACCATCTTCTCCCAACCGATAGCCATAATATGAACCCCCT
>JADFVG010000100.1 GCA_015222405.1 Chloroflexota bacterium | reverse complement strand
AGCCGGGCACGCATCTTGTCATCAGCACCTGGCACAGCCTGGCTGACTGGAGGGCTTGGGAAAACCACCCCGAGCGCCTGGCACTCGCGGCTCAGATCGAGCGCACTTTAACCGCCCAGTCGAAAACGAGCGTTTTCATAGAACCCTGGGCTAAAATGCCTGAAGCTGCATGAAAATGTTCGCGCTGTCTGTGAGGTGACAGGCCCTTCCCCACCCCATAAACTTTAATCGCCTCCCTTTTGCCAGGAAGCGACTAAAGCAGTCCTTGCACCTTATTAGGAAGACATCAAGAGACGGCTGCCCTTGTATAGCTACCCTTCTCGAACTCCTCAGCAGACAGGTAATCTCCAGGGAGGTAGGTTGCGCTCTTGGCATAGCGGGTAGGGCTATATTCCTCGAGCTTGAGCGCCTTTCGCTTGGCATCGATATGAGCCAGCGCCTCTCGCACAGCTTTTTCTGGATCAGGCTCAAAGTAGTAAGCGGCGCCTACCTTCTCCATCCAACCTTCAGTGATGATCTTTGTCACTTCTTCACTGCCAGCTACGGGAGAGCCCACGCCCATCCAGGTGGTGACACCAGAAGCAACAAAGTAAGCCCCGATGGAAAGCGCCTTCTCCGACATCCACTCCGGGGCAAAACCTGCTACCGGCAGGTCGCTGATGTCCTCCCCGAGCCCTCCCTCAGTTGCACATTGAGCGAGAACAGTGAGGATCCGTGAGTTATCGACACAGGAACCCATATGAAGCACCGGCGGGACGCCTATTGTCTGGCAGACCTCTCTCAGCCCAGGGCCGGCGTATTCCATCACCTCGGGGGTCAACAGCCCCTGCTTGGCGCAGGCGATGGCATTGCAACCCGTGGTCACCACCAGAACGTCGTTTTTGATCAACTCCTTGACAACGTAAAGATGAGGGTCATCATGGGTTACCCTGGGGTTATTGCAACCAACAACGCCAGCGGCACCTCGAATCCTTCCATTCATTATGTTGTCGTTCAACGGCCGGAAGGACTCTCGATACATTCCCCCCTGCATATAGGCGATATACTCATGGGAGAAGCCGGCCACCAGATGGTCAACAAAATCAGGGATATGCACCTTCTCTTTTTTCCGATTGGGAAAGTTATCGATAGCAGTTCTTATAATTTGTTTTGCGATGTCTAAGGCGTGATGTTCATCGAACTCAATGCGCGTCGCACCTGTGATATGGGCCTTGGGTGAGGTGGTGATAATCTTGGTATGATAGAACTCGGAGGCGGCCTGAATGCCCTGCATAATACATTGTATGTCCACAATCATGGCATCTATGACCCCAGTGACAATGGCTAGTTCCTGGGAGAGGAAGTTGCCCACCACCGGAATCCCCTGGCGCATCAGGATCTCGTTAGCGGTACAGCAGATGCCAGTCAGGTTTATCCCCTTTGCCCCTTTTGATTTGGCATACTCGATGAGCTCGGGATCGCTGGCGGCGATCACGATCATCTCCGATAGCGTGGGCTCGTGGCCGTGCACCACCACATTCACCTCATCCTCGCTCAGGATGCCGAAGTTGCTCCTTGCCGCCACCGGAGCCGGGGTGCCAAAGAGGATATCACTGATATCGGTGGCAAGCATGGAACCACCCCAGCCATCTCCGAGGCAAGTTCTCAGCGCATGGTCGAGGATATGCTCTGCATCCTGGTCATTCCCCACGTGGGTGCGATGAAGGGTCTCCACGATCTCCCTGTCGCAGCCCCTAGGAGTGATACCGGCCTTATGCCAAATCTCCTGGCGCTTTTGCGGCGCGCGCTTAACATTGTAGATCTCCCCTTCCTGGCGACCGATGTCTGCCAGCGCCTTTTTGCCTACATCGACGGCGACCTCCTCCTTGGTCCGCCCCTCCGTTTCCACATCCAGGTACCTTGCCACCACTCTCAGCTTTTTCTCATCCTTTATCTTGTAGTCCGGTGCCTCCCCCTGGGCGGCGGCGATCAGGGTGTGAGCCATGTCGCGACCGTGGTCGGAATGGGCGGCAGCCCCGCCAGCGATCTCTCGGGCTAAGTTCCTTGCCGCGACGGTCTCGATAGTTGCTCCGCATACTCCCACCGTTGTCTTGCCCGTGAGCCGGCACGGCCCCATAAAGCAGTTCTTACAGCAAAGTCCCGCATGCCCTATGGGGCAGGGCTTGGTGGTCTCCGCACGATCAAAGGCGGTGGAAACTCCATCCGCCTCTGCCTTATCCAAAATCTCAAGTACCGCTGGGTCGATGGTTTTCTTCTCTGCCATTTTCCTTCCCTCTATATAATTGGTGCTAGATTTCACGAGCCATCTTTGATTATAACAATTTATTGCCTCCCAGGTCAAACCCTTTCCCCGCTTTCGAGAACCTTCTCCTATCCAGGGCTTGACTTCTAAATGGGGACTTTGGTATACTGCGCCAATATGCGGAGCAGGGGTTTCCACCTCCTCTCCCCCTTTTTGGACAAATATGGCATGAAGAACAGGGTCTTAGCTCTCGTCTTAGTGCTGGCGATAATTTCCCTCATAGCCAGCAGCCTCGCTGTGGCAATTATTGCCCCATCCAGCAGTTTGGTATTTGCCGCGGATTTGACAAATGTGACAGATACTCCACTAAACCCGGCAGCAAAGGCGACAGCAACCCACATCATAGCCTTCACCACCGCAACCGAGGGGGACATCAAGTATGTAGACATCGTTTTCCAAGCGGGATTCGATGTATCTAGCCCTACGCTTGTATCGAAAAGTGGTATTGGCGATGGCTCTGTTGCCCTCCTATCTGGCCAAACCGTGCGCTACACAGTGGATACCCCTGAAACTATCGCCACTGGCACCGCGATAACGATCGCGCTTGGCAATATACAAAACGCGGGCGTGGGTTCCTATACGGTTACAGTTACCACCAAGGATTCTGGCGAAGTCATTATTGACGGGCCAACCCATTCCGCCCCGTTTGACATCACGCCAGCTTACTTCACGGTGGTGACCCAGCATGATGGCACTGAGACCGCGGGAACGGCATTTAATGTCACTATTACCGCGCTTGACGCCTTGGGGGCAACCACCACCGGCTACAGTGGCCCTCACACCATCAGCTTCAGCTCAACGGCGACCAGTGCTCCAAATGGGACGCTGCCAACAATCCCAACCACTCAGGTCATCACCTTCACGGCTGGAGTGGGCAACTCTTCAACCAGCTTCATCCTGACTAATGCCGGGCAGACGCCGACCATAACGGCACAGGAGGGCGCCGTTAGCGGCACCTCCGCTGCCATCGCCGTCAACCCGGGACCCTTTGCTGCTTATACTGTGACCTCCACTTCCTATACCCAGACAGTGAATGTTGCCTTCGACGTCACCGTAACTGCCTGTGACGAGTACGAAAACCCGGTGACCACCGACCCTGGCGCCATCTGGGTATGTATGTCCTCCAGTTCATATACCATGGTCTTCGATGCCAACGGAGATGGCGACTTCGGCAACGTTACATCAACGGACAAATGCGACGCTCTCAGCGCTGGCACGTTCGACATCCCGGCCAAGGACACCACCACAGGCACAGGGGTCACCATCACCGCCGAGGGCGATGGCAAGACGGGCACCAGTGACCCCTACACCATCGGTCTAGCCCCGATACCAACGCCGACACCGACGACTACGCCTACTCCCACAGCAACGCCGACACCGACAACTACGCCAACAGTCACTCCAACACCAACTCCAACTCCAACTCCCACGCCTACGCCTACTCCAACACCAACACCCACGCCCACACCAGGGAACGTGGGCACAGCGGAGGGCTGGGTGGAGGGACTGAATGGCAGTCTCATCCTCCATTTCCGCGCCGGGTCCTTCGCCAGCGAGACAAACGTTAGCATTGAGCCCAAGACAACCTACGGCGACGCCCCCGAGGACTTCACCCTGGGTGAAACCTGCTTTTCCATAACCGCAGGGGCGGAACTGCTAAGGTCGATTGATGTCTGCGTCAGATATACTGATGCTGATGTCGCTGCTGCTGACGGCGACCCAGGCAAGCTGAAGCTGGCAGTCTATGACGAGACCGAGGGCGAGTGGGATGTGCTGTCCACCGACATAGATGAGCGAACCCAATTCGCCTGTGCCCGTGTAAAGCATCTCAGCGACTTCGCCATCCTCGCTGGTCCCGGGCCTCCTGGCTTCTTCAGCGCCCATTGGTGGACTGTTTGGTGGCACATAACGCCAATCGTTGCTGGGCTGGTAATTGTCATCGCGGTAGGAGTATGGCTCTGGCTTCGCTACAGGTATTATTATTGATTTGCCCCGTCTAGCCCCACGGTTCCTCCAACGTAAAACAAGGGATTCCTCATCGTGCACCAGGAGAGGGTTGTGCCCAGGCAGCAGAGGGGTTATAATCTGCACACCTCGAGATCGGAGGAGAGAAATCGATAGCGAGCGCCTAAGCCAGATATTATCGCGGGTGAGGTCGGGGGAGGTGAGCATTGAGGATGCCCTGGCTCAGCTAATAAACCTCCCCTATGAGGAGCTGGGCTTTGCCAAGATCGATCATCATCGCGCCCTGCGCCGTGGTTTCCCCGAGGTAGTCTATGGACAGGGGAAAACACCAGAGCAGGTGGCGGTCATCACCGAGCGGCTGGCATCTGCCGCCGACCGGGTGCTGGTGACCAAGGTTGAGCCCGAGTGCTTTGAGGCAGTACGGGAGCGCGTTCCCGATGCCAACTATCACCCTGTTGCCCGGGCGATCACCGTAAATCGGGCAAAGGATACCCCCTCTCACCCCGGGATCATGGTGGTCTGCGGTGGCACCTCAGACATCCCCATCGCCGAGGAGGCGGCGCTCACCGCAGAGCTTATGGGCAATGCCGTTGAGCGTGCCTACGATGTCGGCGTAGCTGGCGTTCATCGGCTGTTAGATCATCTGCCCCAGCTCCGCCAAGCCAGGGTGGTGGTGGCGGTGGCTGGTATGGAGGGGGCGCTCCCTAGTGTCGTGGGCGGGCTGGTAGCAGTTCCTGTGATTGCTGTTCCTACCAGCATAGGCTATGGGACGAGCTTTGGGGGCTTGGCTCCTCTTTTAACCATGCTTAATAGCTGCGCCGCAGGGATATCAGTGGTTAATATCGATAACGGTTTTGGCGCCGGCTACCTCGCTGCCGTGATCAATCGCTTGGCTCGCTAGGCTCACCAGGCTCTTCCAGGACTGACTCTTCTGCAATATCAAGAAGGAGGCCGGGCCCTTCCAGGGCTAACTCTTCCGCAATATCAGGAAGGAGTTCAGGCTCCGGGGAGACAGTGCAGTGTGCCGGGATCAATTTGCCGATTATCACGTTCTCCTTTAGCCCCCGGAGTTTATCCACCTTCCCTGCCAGCGCTGCGTCTGTGAGCACCCTGGTGGTCTCTTGGAAGGAGGCTGCAGAGAGGAAGCTTTCGGTATTGAGCGAGGCCTTGGTAATCCCCAGGAGCACGGGCTGGGCTGTTGCCGGCTCCCCGCCCTCCGCTAGAACCTTGGCATTTATATCCTCATAGACGAAGCGATCCACCAGTTCACCAGGCAATAGCTCGGTGTCGCCGGGGAAGTCCACCCGAACCTTGCGAAGCATCTGGCGGGTAATGACCTCGATATGCTTGTCATTGATGTTCACCCCCTGGGAGCGATAGACCATCTGCACCTCATCCACCAGATGTCGCTGCACTGCATCCTTGCCCATAATGCGCAGCATATCCTGAGGGTTGATCAGCCCCTCGGTAAGCTGATCCCCAGCCTTCACCTCAGCGCCCTGCTCCACAGTGATGCGAGACGCTGCGGGGACGGGATATTCCCGTTCCTCCCTTTCCTCATATGGGATGGATATCTGGCCCTCCTCCACAATCACCCTCCCCGCAACCCTAGCGCTAATAGGGGCCGCCTCCGCAGGAATAACCTGCCCCTTAGCTCTGGAGGCCTGAGGCTCGGCGAGCACTGCCCCGACATCCACCCATTCGCCATCGCTTACCTTGGTCTTCCATCCTGGAGGCAGGGAGTATTCATCACGGTAGAACTCGGAACTGGAGACCTTGATCCTTCTCTCTCCTTCGCTCTCGGTAATCTCCACCACGCCATCGATCTCGGAAATAATGGCTTGAACCTTTGGTGTCCTGGCCTCGAAAAGCTCTTCCACGCGGGGAAGTCCACTGGTGATGTCCAGTCCAGCAACCCCTCCCGTATGGAAGGTGCGCATGGTTAGCTGAGTTCCTGGCTCCCCAATACTCTGGGCAGCGATGATACCTACTGCTTCGCTTATCTCCACCAATCGCCCTCGAGCCAAGCTCCTCCCATAGCAGCGCTGGCAAACACCGTGCCTGGACTGACAACTCAAGGGAGAGCGCACGTATACCTTCGTGATCCCCGCAGCCATAATCCTCTTTGCCTTCTCCTCGTCGATCTCCTCGTTTCGCTCCACGATGGTGTGTCCATCATGGACCACCTTTGCTGCCGCCAGCCGTCCAACAAGGCGCTCAGATAAGGGTGCCAGGAAGCTCTTCTCTGCTGCCTCTGAGATCCAAATCCCGCTTGTGGTGCCACAGTCCTCCTCGAGGACGATAACATCCTGGGAGACGTCGATAAGCCTCCTGGTGAGATAGCCACTATCCGCAGTCCTGAGGGCCGTATCCGCCAGCCCCTTCCTTGCGCCATGAGTGGAGATGAAGTACTCCAGCACACTTAACCCCTCGCGAAAGCTGGACCTGATGGGGAGGTCGATGATCCGCCCTGCGGGGTCGGTCATCAGACCCCTCATACCAGCCATCTGCCTGATCTGGGCGATATTCCCCTTCGCCCCGGAGGCAGCCATCAGATAGATGGAGCCGTAGCGATGCAGGGACTCGGCGATGGCATCCTGGATCTTCTCCGTGGTCTCCGACCAGATCTCCACGGTGCTAGCATAGCGCTCCTCCTCAGTGATCAGCCCTCGCTCGAACTGCTTTTCCACCTCCGTGACCCTTCCTTCCGCTTCCTCCAGCAGTCTCCCCTTGCTCTCGGGGACCTGTATATCGTTCATGGCGATGGTGCAGCCCGACTTGGTCGCATAATGAAATCCCAGCCTTTTGATATCGTCGGCAACGGCCGCAGCACCCTCACTTCCCAACAGCCTGTAGCAGTCGGCAACTAGCTGCTTTAATGCCTCCTTGTCCATCGCCTGATTAAGGAAGCCCAACTCCTCGGGCAGCACCTCATTGAAGATGATGCGCCCGACGCTGGTCCTCAGCCATTGCGCGTCGCCATTTCTAACCTCGATCTCGGCCCTAACATCGACAATTCCCAGGTCATAGGCCAACTGTGCCTCCTCAAAGCTACCAAAACGTGTCCCTGCCCCCTTAGCCCCAGGCTTGAGCATAGTAAGGTAGTAACAGCCTAAGACTATGTCCAGGGTTGGTGCCACCACCGGCTCCCCTGAGCTGGGCACGAGCATATTGTAGGTAGAGAGCATCACCTCTTGTGCCTCTTTAACCGCTGCTCGGGAAAGGGGCACGTGGACTGCCATTTGGTCTCCGTCGAAGTCAGCATTGAAAGCGGCACAAACCAGAGGATGGATCTGGATGGCGCTTCCGTCAACAAGAACCGGCTCAAAGGCTTGAATGCCAAGGCGATGGAGAGTTGGGGCACGATTGAGCAGAACCGGCCGCCCCTTTACTACGTCCTCCAGCACCTCCCAAACCTCAGGGCTCTTCCGCTCCACGAGCCGTTTTGCGCTTTTGATACTGTGGGCATAGCCGCGGAGAATGAGACGATGCATGACAAAGGGCTTAAACAGCTCCAGGGCCATCCTCTTAGGCAATCCACACTGGTGTAACTTGAGCTCAGGACCAACCACGATCACCGAGCGTCCGCTATAATCCACCCTCTTGCCAAGAAGGTTCTGGCGGAATCGTCCTTGCTTGCCCTTGAGCATATCAGATAGCGACTTCAGTTTGTGGTTGCCGGCAGTGGTTATGGCGCGACCCCTCCTGCCATTATCAATAAGGGAATCAACAGCCTCCTGAAGCATGCGCTTCTCATTGCGGATAATGATCTCAGGGGCGCCAAGTTCCAAAAGCCGCCGCAGCCTGTTGTTGCGATTGATCACCCGACGATATAGGTCATTGAGATCGCTGGTGGCGAACCGGCCACCATCTAGTTGAACCATAGGACGAAGGTCGGGGGGCAAAACGGGAAGGACGGTCACGATCATCCATTCCGGCTTATTGCCGCTCCGTCGTAGCGCCTCGACAACACGTAGCTTCTTGGTTGCCTTCTTCCTCCGCTGCCCGGTGCTGGAATAGATCTCTCGATAGAGATCATCGCGAAGCGCCTCGAGGTCGAGAGCGCTGAGGATATCTAAGATGGCTTCAGCCCCCATACCCGCCTTAAATACACCGGGATACCTGTCTTTGAGATCTCGATACCTGCTCTCGGTGAGCAGCATTAATGACTGAAGCTCCTCAAGCTCGGCGATCCCGGCGCTGAGTTCCTCATGCAGTCGCCGTTCCTCCGCGACAATCCCTCGCTTCACCAGCTCATGAAGGAACTCAATATGAGAAGAGGAGACCGAAGTGCCCTTGGGCACTATGGTGACATCACCAAAGCCGATCTTTTCCTCTGCCTCCTTGCCCTCCTGCTCCCTCAGCCTCTCCTCCAGGACAGAAGCCTGACTCATCGCCTCGCCGATGGCGCTGTTGATCTCGTGCTCAGCCTCCGCCTTCATCCGCTCTACAGCCTCAAGGCGCGCCGTCTCATCGACGTGGACTACTATGAACTGGGCAAAGTAAAGCACCCGCTCCAGATTTCGCGGCGAGATATCTAGAAGCAGCCCCAGCCGGCTCGGTGTCCCCTTTGCAAACCATATATGGCTTACCGGTGCGGCCAGCCCAATGTGTCCCATGCGTTCCCGACGCACTCTCGAGCGTGCCACCTCCACGCCGCACTTATCGCAGACAATGCCCCGATAACGGATCTTTTTATACTTACCACAGTAGCATTCAAAATCCTTGGTCGGGCCAAAGATCCGCTCGCAGAAAAGCCCATCCTTCTCCGGCTTAAGGGTGCGATAGTTTATGGTCTCAGGCTTGGTTACCTCGCCATAGGACCAGCTTCTGATCTGTTCTGGCGAGGCTAAAGAAATGCGAACCGCGCTAAAATCGTTAACCTCAAGCACTCTTACTCCTCCTCAAATCTGGGCCAGTCCATTCTCAGCCGTGGCAAATCCATACTTGAATCATCAACCAGGGTCATCCTCTCCTCCTCCTCATTAAGTACCTCCACTGCAAGCCCTAAACTCTGAAGTTCTTTCACCAGCACCTTAAACGATTCTGGCACCCCTGGTTCCAAGACATCCTCTCCCTTGAGGATGGACTCATAGGTTCTGGCTCGACCAGCCACATCGTCCGACTTCACGGTTAACAGTTCCTGCAGTATGTGAGCAGCGCCGTAAGCCTCCAAAGCCCAAACCTCCATTTCGCCGAAGCGTTGCCCACCGAACTGGGCCTTGCCCCCCAATGGCTGCTGTGTGATCAGGGAGTAGGGGCCTGTGGAACGAGCATGTATCTTGTCCTCAACGAGGTGAATTAGCTTCATAATATAGACATAACCCACGTTCACTGGTTGGTCGAAGGGCTCTCCACTGCGTCCGTCGTAGAGAATGGTTTTCCCCGAGGTAGGAATGGGAAGCGCCCCCTCCTCGGAAACGCGCTGCGCTTCCTTCGCTACCTCCTCGTCGCTGAGCCCTTGGCTTGAGAGCCCAACATCTTCCAGCCACAACCTGAGGCATGCCTTTTTTGCCTCCCCGCGATATTCATCACTGAAGATTCGCTCCCCATCGTAGCCCCGCTCACCGAGCCACGCCTTTGCCAGCTCCAGGTCAAAGGAAGTGCTATCCGTTTCCAGATCCAAGCTTACTGCTCCTGCGCGCTGAGCGATCCATGCCTGGCAAAGGGCATCCTCAATAGCATCGTTGTCCGCCCCATCGAAGACTGGGGACAGAACCCTAAACCCCAGGGTGTTGGCCGCCCATCCCAGATGGGTCTCCAGGACTGGCCCCAGATTCATCCTTGATGGGACGCCAATGGGATTAAGAATAAGCTCCACCGGCCTGCCATCGGGAAGGAAGGGCATGTCTTCAACGGGCAAGATGCGGGCGATGACCCCTTTGTTCCCATGTCGTCCCGCTAGCTTATCCCCCTCAGATACCTTCCTCCTCTGCGCCACCCAAACCCGCACTAGTTGGTTAACCCCAGGGGGCATCTCAGCATGATCCGCCCGCGAGAAAACCTTAACATCGATGACCTTGCCCCATTCCCCGTGGTGCACCCTAAGCGAGGTGTCCTTTACTTCCTTGGCCTTCTCGCCGAAGATGGCGCGTAAGAGCTTCTCCTCCGCTGTGAGCTCTGTTTCTCCCTTAGGGGTGATCTTCCCCACCAGGATATCCCCGGCCTCTACCTCAGCGCCCACCCGGACAATACCAAACTCATCCAGATTGTGCAGGCTCTCCTCACCAACATTAGGTATGTCCCTAGTGATCTCCTCCGGTCCCAGTTTGGTGTCCCTGGCTTCCGTCTCATATTTCTCCACATGGATTGAGTTGAACTTATCATCCCTTACCAGGCTCTCGCTGATGATCACCGCATCCTCAAAGTTATAGCCTCCCCAGCTCATGAAGACACAAAGGACGTTCTGGCCCAGGGCCAGCTCCCCATGATCGGTACAGGAGCTGTCAGCCAATATCTGACCTCGCTTTACCCGCTGGCCCTTGTTCACTAGGGGATGTTCGTTGATGCACGTCCCCTGATTGGAGCGGGCAAATTTTGTCAGATGGTAGCTATGCTCCTCTCCATTCTCCCCCCGAATCACGATTTGCCTCGCCGTTACCGAAATCACCTCGCCATCATGTTCGGCCAGGATCACCTGCCCGCTATCGTAAGCTGCCTGCCTCTCCATCCCGGTGCCGATGAGGGGAGCATCAGGGCAGAGCAAGGGCACCGCCTGGCGCTGCATATTGGAACCCATAAGGGCACGGTTCGCATCGTTGTGCTCGAGGAAGGGGATGAGGGCAGTGGACACGCTCACTATCTGCATCGGGGAAACATCCATGAACCCCACCTTCTGCGGCGATTCCTCGACAAACCTCCTCCCTCGCCTCACCTCTAGCTTGTCGTTGATAAACTGATTTCTCTCATCGAGAGGCTCGTTAGCTTGGGCTATGGCATATTGCTCCTCTTCATCGGCAGTGAGATAGAGGATCTTGTTGGAGACGAAAGGCATGACCTTTATCTTCCTCTTCGAGAGGCTGGCAAGCTGTTGGGCGATTTCTGGGGTGACCACGGTTCCGGGCTCAATAATGGGGTGCCCCTTGTCGACGCCAACCGCCTCTGCCACTGTCCTTCCCACTAAATCCTGCGAGCTATTTAACACTTCCTTGGCAACTCTGCGGTAGGGGGTCTCAATAAGACCATATTCGTTGATCATGCTGTAGGTGGCCAGGGAGCCAATGAGGCCAATATTAGGCCCCTCAGGGGTCTCGATGGGGCAAATCCTGCCATAATGGGAATAATGAACGTCGCGGACCTCAAAGCCAGCACGCTCGCGAGACAAGCCTCCAGGTCCTAAGGCGGAGACACGCCGCTTATGGGTTAGCTCCGCCAGAGGGTTGGTCTGATCCATAAATTGGGAGAGCTGAGAAGCACCAAAGAATTCCCTCATCGCTGCCACCACAGGGCGAACGTTAATCAGAGCGCTGGGGGTCACCGATTCAGGATCGATAATGCTCATACGCTCCTTGATCACCCTTTCCATGCGCAGTAGCCCTATCCTGAACTGGTTCTGGATCAGCTCCCCTACAGTGCGCACCCGGCGGTTGCCTAGATGGTCGATGTCATCTGGGGAATCCTTGCCATTGCTCACCATGATGAGGTGTCTAACAATCCCCACAAGGTCTTCCTTAGTCAGCACCCCCTCTGTTAACGGTACATCTAATCCCAGCCTCTTGTTCAGCTTGTAGCGACCAACCTTGCCCAGGTTATAGCGGCGAGGGTTAAAGAGAAGGTTATTAATCAGGCTGCGGGCATTTTCTAAGTTGGGAGGATCGCCCGGCCTCAGCCGCCGATAGAACTCGATAAGCGCCTCTTTCTCGTTGTGAACTGCGGGGTCGCGCTCCACGGTCGCCCGAATGAAGGAGTGCTCTTTAGAGAGGTCCTCACCCTTGAACAGCTCAAGGAGCTCCTCATCTCTACCATAGCCTACAGCACGAAGCAGGGTGGTAACGGGGATCTTGTGCTTGCCATCGACCTTTACCGTGACCACATCCTTGCTGCTGGTCTCGAACTCCAGCCAAGCTCCCCGCTCTGGAATCAGCTTGGCAAAGCAGAAATGACGTCCCGTGGCGACATCCTCCTCCAGAGTAAAGTAAACCCCGGGGGAACGGATCAACTGGCTAACCACTACCCTTTCTGCCCCATTAATCACGAAGGTTCCCCGCGGTGTCATCAAAGGGAAATCGCCCATAAAGATGTCTTGCTCTTTAATCTCGCCAGTTTCCTTAGTGCGCAACCAGATTGTCACGTATAACGGCGAGGCGTAAGTTATGTCACGCTCACGGCATTGTTCCTCCGAGTACTTCGGCTGACGGAACTTGTACCGCGGCTGTCCAAAGCCCGATTCGTCAGGTTTTGGATTGATGAAGGCGAGCTCAAACCTGGTGCCAGTGAAATCCTGGATAGGGGAGATCTCTCGGAATAGCTCCGTTAGTCCCTGCTCTTGAAACCAGCGAAAGGAGTTCAACTGAATCTCGAGCAGGCGGGGGGCTTCCAGGACACGGGAGATCTTGGCATAGGATTTCCTTGGAGTAAGCGCCGCCACTTCTTGTCCAGTTGGCAATGATGAAATCATGGTCCATCTCCTAGAAGAAGCCAAAGATTCCGGGCATACGATTATGTCAGGCGCAAATTAATAAATGTTTGAGGGATTAAGAGAGAAAATGAGGTCTCATTCACCAAACTAGTATAATATCACAAAAAGCCCTTTTTGTCAATAGCTGAATAATACCTCATAAGGGGCCAAGCAAACCTGTAAGCCGAGTTCTGTGCTCCGACAAAGTCGGAGTGTGGCCATCTATCTAGGGTAACAGTTACCCGCCACCTCAAGCGACCAACCCGAGGGTAATAATGAGGCCGGGCGTCCTCTCCCCTCCTATTCGGTCTTGCTCCGAAGGGGGTTTGCCCAGCCGACTGGTCTCCCAGCCGCTGGTGAGCTCTTACCTCACCATTTCACCCTTACCTTTTTCGCCCTTTTCAAACGGCATCTCGATTATAACCTCAGTTCCTTGAAGTTAACCTCGCTTTGCAGCGAAGCAGGACGAAAAAGGCGGTATGTTTCTGTGGCACTTTCCGTAGGGTCACCCCTCCTGGGTGTTACCCAGCCTTCTGCCCGGTGGAGCTCGGACTTTCCTCAGGCTCTCTCGTTCTTGCCCGCTGCTGGGGTAGTTGGTTTAAGGTGCTTTGCCCACCCCTCGCCGGCAAGATATGAACGAAAAAGCCCGCGGCCACCCGGTTTACTTAGCCCCTCTTCAATTTACTACAAACCCAAGAAGTTATCAAGGCAGGGCTATTAGCTAATACCTTCTCCGCAGTGCCCGCTTCGCCAGGGCATGAGCAATGCGGTTATCCCGACTGGAAACATGCTCTATGGTGAAGAACGTGAATCTCTTAAGAAGGCGGAGGGCCTGCTCGTATAGGGGTTTGAGCTCTCTGCTCTTGTATTCGCCCTTGAGTTGCCTCACGATCAACTGGGAGTCCAACTTAAGGTTCACGGACTCAGCACCAAACTTTGCCGCCTGCTCAAGCCCCGCGATGAGGGCCAGGTACTCTGCTCGATTGCCTGTCGCCTCCCCAATCCGGCGCCAAATCTCAGCCACCGCCCGCCCTGACTCGTCCTCTACCACAACCCCTATAGCAGCTGGCCCCGGGTTGCCCAGCGAGGCACCATCGCTACGGATAGTCAAGCGCTTTCCTGTCATAGAACCCTGCCTACACCCTGAGCAGGGTTTCTATTCGGTCATCGTGGACCACGATACGGTCGATCACATCTTGAAGCAGAGCCTTCCTTGCTGAGAAGGTCAATGTCCCCCATCGCTCTCGAATTTCACTCAGCCGGGAAAGGAAATGCTCCTGGCGCTCCTTTCCCGTTAGCTCCCCTCTGGCCTCAGCAGCGAGGACAGCCAAGCTGCGCTCCAGAATACGCCTCTCCCTCACCAGCTCCCCACCGATAGCGCGCAGCTTCTCTAAGGGGATCACACCCCGTGCAGCCTGATTCAGGTTTCTGCGGAATTTCCGCTCCAAAGCCACCAGCCTCCTCTCCAGTAGGGGTAGCTCCGCTGTGCTGTCCTTCGGGGGAGGATGCAGCTCCAGCCATCGCTCCAGCGCCTCAAGGCTATCGAGCTTCCCCAGCGTTGCCATGACTAGGCTCTCTAAATCCTCAGCCCTCCTAGTATGGTACTGGCAAAAGCTTTGGTTGGTTCTGGATTGGCACTGGTAGTAGCGATACTCCCCCTCGCCCCTCTCCTTGTCCTTGCGCCTGATCCAGCTCTCGCGGCGGCTGACCCCGATCATCCTATTGCCACAGGAGCCACAGTAGAGGAGGCCCGAAAGGAGGAAAGGCGACCTGCGCCCATATCCCTTCGGTTTAGGCTTGGCACTGAGTTGCTCCTGCACCTTATCGAAGATATGGGACGGGATTATGGAGGCGTGGCTCGCAGGAACCCTGATGCCAAAACGGGAGTAGGTCCCGAGATAGGCCCGATTGCGCAATATATCACGGATTCCCACTATGCTCCATCTGCCGCCCTTTCTGGTGGCAATCCCACGCTCATTCAGATAGCGGGCGATAAGGCGAAAGCCCATATTCTGGAGGTACAATTGATAGATAAGTTCTACCGTGTCTGCCTCCTCGGGAACAACCTCCAGCTTCTTATCGGCACCCACCCGATAGCCAAAGGGGGGTCTGCCCAGACCCCTTCCCTGAACCGCCCTCATCCTCATTGCCTCCTTCACCTTATCCCCTCTTTCTCCCACTTGGCGCTGAGCAGACCACACCCGGAGCGCGGCTTCCAAGGGGTCGGTGCTATCTTCATCGACCAGAACAACCTTGGCCCCCAGGCCTTCCAGTTCCAGGAGCCAGCACACCGCTTCCTCAGGATCAGGATTGAGGTGAGTGAGGGATTTGACTGCTACGAGGAAAGGCTCGTCCTGCCTTCGAATGTAATCCAGCATCCGCTGGTATTCGGCATTGCCGGTCTCACCCACACCATCCGTCTCAACGAAGGTTATCGCCATCTGGTAATCCCGCTCGTGGCAGAAACGGCGAAACGCTGCCTCCTGCTCCACCAAAGAGGGCGAAACTCCCTGCATCGGGTCCACTTCTGCGCGAAAGTAACCAATCGCTCTCATCGCCTAACTCAGATACAGGATCCTCTGACAGCTGCTACACTGCACCAATGCCTGCCCCATCCTCGCCTGTTGCAATTCGTTCATGGAGAGAACGAGCCTGCACCCCTGACACATCCCTTGCTCTACCTTTGCTACTGCTCTCCCCTGCCCCCTCCGCCTTAGATCGTGGTAAAGCTCCAGGCTTACCCCATCGATCCTGGCCACGAGTTCTTCCCTCTTTTGCTCCAAGCTGGCCAACGATGCCCTCAGCTCAGCTTGCTCCCTGGAGAGGTTGCTTTGTTCCTGCCGCCAATCTTCCTCCATCCTTTGCAATTCCTTCCTTTTCGCTGCCACTCTGTTTTGCACGGTCTCCACTTCTGTCATTATGTCAAGGACTTTATCCTCCTGGCCCCTTCCTGCCTTTTTCAGATGTTCCACCTGCTCCTGCAAGCTTACCAGCTCCTTTGGATTCCTCACCGAGCCACCGTAGAGCTTCTTCTCCAAGACAGCAGTTTTGGACCGCATATCCTCAACCTCCCACTCGCCCAGGCGTTGAATCTTCTCAAGCTCAGCCAAGCGTTCCTGCTCACTTGCCAGAAGAGCACGGGCTTCAGCCAGCGCCTCACTATCCCCAAGTCGGCTTTCCACACCGGCCAGCGCTTCCCTTTTAGCCTCTATCTCTAAGTCAACCTCTTGGAGCTCATATAGTTGTCTTGCCTTGTTCACCTGGCGTCCCCATATCCTATCCTCTTGCTGTTTTGCAAAGGGTTCTACCAGCCCCAATTCTAAGTAAAGGGTGAGCTGCTGTCAATGAGTAAATAAGATCACACGCCATAGATAGCCTTGAATTGCCTATCAGGTATTCAGGTTATACTTAGAGCACTATCCTAGAGCGGTGAGGCTTGTTATAATAGAACCCGTAAAGTAAAGTCAACGGTGAGTTCCAATCGGGGAAAGGAGTAGCTGCATGATCTGTCCCAAGTGTCAATTGCAGAATCGGCCAGAGTCGACGTTCTGCGCCAGATGTGGCAAGAGGTTGCACTTTTTTTGCCCCGCCTGCGGGGCAACCATTGCTGAGGAAATCAGTTATTGCATCAAGTGCGGCCATGGCCTTCATGTCTACCCCCCAAGCCTGATGCAGAAAGGGGAGCGGGAGAAAGAAGAGAGGCACACAGAGTACTATATGCCGAGGGTGAGGTCAGCCAGAATCGCATCCGTCTTGCACAACTTGCTCGACCTCAAGGATGAGAACAGAATATCGGACATGCGTCGGGATCATCTTGAGCATTCGCTATGTCACGCATTTGAAGACCCATGGCTTTCACTGCATGATGACAGTGACGTGAGCGGTTTTCTCCATGACTACTGGCAAGCGATAAAAGAACTATGGCCCGAAGCCTTCGACGACTCGAATGAATACTGCGTACGGGACATGCTAGGATTCTCCATCCTTAATAAAGTGTTCCCCGATGTCACTCGCCTGTGTCGCAAAGCGGGCGATTTCTCGAAGGAGACAATGAAGCAGATGCTGGCCCACACTGGCATCGGCTCTGACTTCTGGCGTGAGAGAAATTTGATGCGTGGGAAGTTCGACTCCAATACCAGGTCATTCATATCCGATCCTGAATCATGCATAAGTGCGGCAACCGCGTACATCAGGGAAAAATTAGGGGTCATTGGCGAGGGCAAAGCATCAACCCAAGGCGGCGGCAAGTCATAAGAAATCAAGCGGGAATCTTGAACACCCGTATGTCATTGCAAGCACTCCCCCTTTACAAAGCTGATTCTTGGGGCTAAAATAGATACGATTTTGGCGGGTGTAACTCAGCGGTAGAGTGCT
>JADFVG010000011.1 GCA_015222405.1 Chloroflexota bacterium | reverse complement strand
TCCCTGTAAGGCTTGAGCCATTTTGCAATGCCCTTCTCCTGCAGGGGATCGGGCTTTTCCTCAAGCCCGGTAACATCTGACTGAAGTACACTGCCGTAAGAAATGCCGTAAGTCCAGCCTCTATTCACGCAGCCGCCTCTCTCCTGAACAGCGGTGCCAAGCAAAAGTGCCTTATCTGCCCTGAACTCCTCAGCTTCCAGTGGCGAGCCTTTGGAGTGCATGACGTATTTCCCCGTTCCTTTGCCCAGTCTTTCTGCCGCTATCTTTGGTCCCTCAGCCAGTACGTCCCCAAATCCTTCTCGGGCAAAAATGGCTTTTAGCAGCCTGATGCAGGACTCGCCGTCACCGAACTTTACTTCTAAGCCTCCGACATCCTCAGGGGTTATAATGCCCCGCTCCTGGCACTCAGCAAGCCATCCTGCCCATTCGGCGCTGCCGTTGATATCGACTCCATATTCACCGCATAGGTACCAAATCTCACAAAGCACGTCCAGGTCATCGATCATCATATTGTAGCCCCAGGCCCAATCTGCCTCGATTTTCACATCAACTTTATGTCCTTTATAGGGGCCTTTCTTCGGTGATAGAACTTTTCCCGCTTTTACCGGGCAACCCCAGCAATAATAGTTTTCACCGGTATAAAGCTGTTCCATTATGTTTTCACCGTATAGACTCTCGCCTTTATCCCAGGAGCCCTGCTGAAAGTGACGGCTTGGGATGCCCATGGTAAGGGTATAAATCTGGTTCCCCCAATGAAGCTGGGATTGACTCATTAAAGCACCTGACTCTTCCTTACATGTTTGATCAACTCTAGAGGCAGTATCCCTCAGTGCCAGCGGGTCATAGGCAGGGATGCGACCTGTGCCCCGAACGACAATTGCCTTGAGGTTTTTTGACCCCGCTACCGCTCCGTTACCTCCCTTGCCAAAAGCCCGATTATATCCCGAGGTCATGGAGGCCAGCCGGTTCAATGTTTCCCCTGCAGGGCCAATACGAATGATTTGAATATTGGTATCGCCGATCTCCTCCATCAATAATTCGTCTGTCTCTAATCCCAACTTTCCCCAGAGATGAGTTGCGTCCCTTATCTCTACCTCACCGTCATCGATAAAGAT
Source organism: Chloroflexota bacterium (assembly GCA_015222405.1). GTDB lineage: Bacteria > Chloroflexota > Dehalococcoidia > E44-bin15 > E44-bin15 > JADFVG01. Next base: position 7,606 of record JADFVG010000011.1, on the reverse strand, counting down.
GTACACCGGTTTCTTGGCTCTCCCTTCAATAATCACCAAGTCATAACCGGCAAACTTAAGATAAGGGGCAAAGCTCCCCCCCATAGCATTTTGTCCATAAAATCCGGTAAGGGGCGACTTATAGTTTAGGATAGTACGCGATCCCGGGGGGAATACCGAGCCACTGAAGGCAGTGGTGGTAAATATCAATACATTTTCAGGAGATAGAGGATCTGTTCCCGGCTTCAATTTTTCCCATAGCAACCTGGCACCAAAACCCTCGCCTCCAATCCAATCCCGGACCAGGTCCTCTCTCAGGGGTTCCTTTTTCACCTTTCCCTCGGTGAGATTGACTGTTAGCATTTTACCGGCATAACCGTACATTTTCCCTCCTCTCTATGTTTTTATGCTAACAGCGGGTTTTTCTCACGCCGCTAGCGGACTTTTCCACTAGACGTTGAAGAAAGCTACGTTCATAATACCCCCTATTTCACTGTTGGCCAATTGGCAAAGGCATACAAGATATCGACGAAGGATTTTTCGTCTTTCACCAGGCCAGCCACCCTGTCATTGCCCTCAATCACGTAATACTCATCGGGACTGTGGGCACGTCCCCCATGACCTAAACCACCGATACAAATGGGCAGGTTCAAAGGGGGACGACTGTAAAGATACATCGGGACACTCCCCCCTGTATGTGGCCAAATGATAGGCTTGATGCCATACTTTTCATACACGCTCAGTACGGCTTGAACTACAGGCTCCTTGACGCTTGTCTTAGACCATTCATAGCCGGCGAGTGTGCGAACCTCGATGTCGCTGTAGCCATGCTTGTCCAGATGGGCCCTAACCAGGGGAAGGATGTCCTTCGAATCCTGATCGGGCACCAAGCGGGTGTCTATCTTGCAGGTGACCTTGTGAGGCAGAACAGTCTTTGTCCCTGGCCCTGTGTATCCTCCCCAGATGCCATCGATGTTCAATGTAGTGGAGTACAGATAGCGCATCAGAAGCTCTCTCCCCTTCTCATCGCCAATCCACCTCTCCACCTTGTACATCTCCTTCCACACGCTATCATCGAAAACCTCTACCAATCGATCGATCAACTCAAGGTCCTCTTCGCTTGGGGGAGCGACCTTGTCATAGTAGCTATCGATGAGGATAGAATTCCCGTCAGGCGAGGTCATGGTTGATAGCGCCTGCATCAGCCTCCATACCGGGCTGTCCACGATAGCTTTGTTGCTGCTGTGGATGTCATATTGCTGTGGGCCTCGTCCCCAGCTATTCCCTGAGCATTCCAGCTCCAAGTAAACAATTCCTTTGTTTCCCAGTGACATCCTTATCTTGCCGTCCTGATCCTGGGAGGCGCTACACATAAAACAGGCATCGGCTCTCTTCAGTCTGTCCCTATATTTCTCTACGACCTGGGACAAGTGAGGGCTGCCCAGCTCCTCTTCACCCTCGGCGGTAAACATGATGTTGACCGGGAGTTTGCCTTCGACGGCGATGATGGCCTCCAAGGCGTTAAGCCAAGCCCTATAGGGCCCCTTGCTATTGATGGCTCCGCGGTTGATGACTACCTTGCCAAAGGGCGGCATGGTGACAATGTTGGCTTCGAAGGGTGGCGAAGACCATGTTTCTCCGCTCACTGGCTGCACATCGTACATGCAGTAGTTGACGATAGTCTTCTCCGCCCCGGCGTCGTAGTAGGCCCACACGCCTGGATGACCTTCCGTTGGCACCAGCTCGGCCTCTTGACACCCTAGTTCCGAATAGTAGTGCCGCAATAGCTCAGCGCACTCTCTTACGCCAAGGTTCTCGGCGCTTATGCTGGGCTGGCGCAGGAATTCCTGCACTTTTGCTATGTGCTCTTCTTCGTGCCCTTCGATGTACCGATGAATTGCCTCTATGTTGGCCATCGCCATCCTCCTTCCGCAGAATTTGCAGCCCATACCGAAAAAGGCTGCCTCATCAAGCTGAGCTCGAGCAAGGGGCTTTCATACCATTTGAGGCGGAGCAAAGAGCTGGCACTAGAGGTCTCTCTATTCTCCTGCGCGACCCCTGTGCGAAGAACGTAGCACGGCACTTGCTAGCTGTCAAGAGAGGCGCAACCTCTGACCCGCAGCAGTTGTCTCGGTGGGAAGGGCGAGGGAGGTCTTTCATCAAGAAGATCAAGTCTGAGGCGGGTCAGGTGGCAAGATTGTTTCCTTTTCTGGTTGTCGAAATCCTTGCCATTATTAGACTTTTCTCTCACCACACTCTCCCCATCTCTCTGACTTTCTTTTTCTCTTCTTCCTCGATTATCTCCTTGATTACTTTGGTAAGCTCTCGAACATTATTTATAGGCCTGGGCTTGATCTTCGCCGTCTCCCATTGGTCTAAGCGCCACCCCACAGCTATGACATATACAGAACCAAGTCTCTTAGCTATCTCATTGAGCTTCTGATAAGCAGACTGATCAAATTCTCCATCTGATATTAAGATTAGAATGGGAGAATGGGTGGACTCTTTGAGAAACCCTTCGGCTCTCAGCAATGCTCGAGTTGGATTCGTTCCCCCACCGTAATCATAATCCCTATATCCTCTCTCGTGTGGCGCTTTGACAACATGACAGCGGCCATCAAATGCTAGAACCATGACCTCAAATCCTGCTTTGGTAGCTGCCCAAGCAAGGGCACTGCCTGCTTTTTTGGTTATTTCTTCGGGGTCTGTGGTGGACATTGACCCAGACTTGTCCATCACCAAGGCAAGAGCCAGCTTTGCCTCATCAAGTTGGTCTTCCTCAAATCTCTTGAAAATCCTGGGATTGCCATTCCAAGAATGCCTCATGGCTTCCCGAGGATCAATTCTGCCAGCAAGCAGTCTTTTCTCATAATAGCTCCCAGTGGAAATTCTTGCCCTGTTGAATATCTGGTATAATTGCCGCACTAGAACAGGATCCGGTTGAACCTTATATTCCTTGATCTCAGTGGTGCCGAATTTGGAGAATTTTCTCCCCTCCACCTGGGGTTCGATAGCATCTTCCAAATCTTTCTTGAGTTCTTCCGCTTCAACAGCAGCCTCTAAACTATCATAAACACTGGTGATGTCCTGATCCACTGCGGCTTCACCAGCATCGGCTGATGCCTCAGATTGCTCTGCTTCCTTTAACATCTCCTCGATCTTATCCTCAGCAGTTTTCTTCTGGAAGTCTTCAATGGCATCTTTGACTTCTCTCTCAAGCGACTCGTCCGCTGGCACTTTTTCGATGCGTGCCTTGCCAAGATTTTCAATATCACCAGCAAGCCTGCGAGATATATCGCTAAGTAAAGTTAGGGATACGAATTCCCTTGCAAGATTCTCTCTCTCTTCCAAAGTCTGAGACACTATGAAATCATCGATAATCTCGAGAGCCCTCCGTGGAATATTGGGCTCTCTAACCTTGATCGGAAGCAGATATCTTCGCCCCCATAGAAGTATCGGGTCATTCAATCTCATCTTCACAAGATTATTGACGAAATACTTCCGTGTTCCGGGGAAAACATAGCTCATTAACCACTCAATTCTGGCATCCTCAAGAATATCGAAGGCTACTCTCTCGTTTCCCCGCAGTTTAAATGTATTCTCTGTGAACAGGATATGCGCAAGCGCATGGTAATTCAATCCTTTCCAAACAGCGCACTTTTCGTTCAGGGGGAGTTTATCGCTATTGGGGAAGACTGTGTTAAGCTGTATGTCTCTCCCGTCGGTTGCGGCAGGGGAGGGAAAATGGTAAAAACGCCCAATCTTGACTACCGTACTCTGGCCAGACAGAGCTCGATTTATGATTCTGCGAACCGATTCCAGGTTCTTAATAACGGCTTGCTCTTTCACAGGCCAACTGCCTCCATTATGTCAGCAACGGCCTCTTTACCAATGCCCTCAAACTTCTGGATGAGGATCCTCTTGGCCACATCTTTCCCAAATAGCTCCGCATTTCTCATATACTGTTGAAGTCCTCGAATAGAGCACACACCCTCAAGTTCTCCTGCCCTAAGTGCCTCGTCAATTTTCTCCTTGAAGTTAACCAATTCAGGAGGAAACATTTTCTTGATGGCAGGATTCCCATCGTACTCCAGCACAACACCAAATCGGTCGAACAGAGCTTTGTTGAGAGGCTTCGTTCCCTCATATTCAGGATTCATTGTGGCACAGAAAACGAAGTCAGGATGAGCATAGATAACCTCACCATCCTTCTGCGTCAGTGTCATCCTTCGCTCATAGTCTGTGATTGAATGGAACACAAAATTCATTCCTGGTTTCGCACCATTCAACTCATCAGCCACGAACATCCCTCCATGCCTCATGAAGTGGGTAAGAACACCATCCTGCCAAGCAAATCCCCCTTTTCCCGAAGGAATCCAGGAACCAAACAAATCCTCAGGACTTATGGCATCATAAAGCTGAACCCTGACATAAGGAAGACCCAACCTGTAGGCAGTTAGTCGCAGAACATGAGATTTGCCGGTGCCAGTTTCACCAATGAGCAGGATATTTCCCCGGTCCCGGACTGCGTTCTCGATAATGATGGTATCAAGTGTCCCACCAATGTGCCGTGGATAGTATGAAGGAGGCTCGTCCTTGATCAGATAAGGGGAGTTAGTGTGGTCAGCGAACTTTTTAGGTCTAAATGTCCCAACAATTACTTTAGGTTTAGCAGCTTTGGGCCGCTTAGCCTTATTATCACCCATTTCCATCCGCCTCGACCTTGGCGCAGAGGGCATAATGTTTGACTGCCAGTCAAGCACTCTCCCAATTGAGCTATAGCCCCATCTGTTAAAGTTTAGCAGGATGGAGCGTAAGATTCAAGGGAGATTGCCTCGACCATCATCTCCGCCTGGTTGGGTGGGACAATCTTGTCCTCAAGTCCCTGAAAGAAGATCACCGGACACGAGAGGCGCTCGACGAAGTTGATCGGCGAGCGTTCCCGGTAGAGATCGCGGCGTTCAGGATACGGACCGATGAGCCGATCCAGGTAGCGCGACTCGAGCAAGACCTCAAAGAAGTATCAGCCCGGGGCACTTTCATTGAACAAAAAGCTTCCCTGAGGTCTTTCATCAAGAAGATCTAGTGGGACTAGGACCGCACCCAGGTAACTTAGTAGGGGTTAAAGAGTTACTTGCCGATGCTAGCTACTCTCACCAGCGAGTCTGACATTCGCTGCATTCATCCCTTTGGCTGTGCGTGTTACCTCAAACTCGACCGCTTGTCCTTCTGCGAGCGACTCGTAGTCTACCCCCTGCAGGTCATTGCGGTGGAAGAAGAGGTCCTGTCCTTCCTCTGTCGCGATGAAGCCGTAGCCACGGTCAGAAATCAGCCTCCTGATAGTACCCTTAGCCATACGTGATAACCTTTCTAGTTTGCGCCAGCCTCTCTTAGTGCGCCTGACTAAGCTCACTTTGTCGCTCAGGCGCAGACGACTTACTGCGAAAAAAGTATATACCGACCTTTATCTGCTGTCAACCTGAGAGGGGCATTAACTGGATATTTATTCTGCCTTGGCACGAAACATCATGGTGCCAAATGCCGTGCCCAACGCGGCCCAGCCGAACAATACCACCAGCGAGCGCCACAAGTCGGACCATATGTATCCATCCATGACCAAGCCGCGCACGCCAACTACCGCGTAGTCCACGGGGTTGAAATGCCTTACTGTGTCAAGCCAGCCGGGCAGCAAGTCAGCCGGCATCATGGTCGACGAGAGGAACATTATCGGCAGTGTAGCAAAGGTGATAACGCCGATAAGTGGTTCTTCTCGCCTCAATAGAAGCGCAAGCCCGTTGGAGAAGGCGGCAAATCCTAGCCCGAGCATTGAGACAAGAAGTATGGTAAGGAGGACCCCGGGCACACCGGTTGCCAGATCTACCCCCATTATAACGGCAATGGTAAAGATTATCAGCGCTTGAACGATGAGCATCACCATAGAGGCAATGACGCGGCTCATTATAATCGACCCCCGGGTCGCAGGTGTGGCTAGCATTTTGGATAGTATGCCCATATCTATATCGTGTAGCATGCCCATGCCTGCCCAGGCAGAGCCGAACATCACCGTCATCACCACCACGCCGGGGGCGAAGAACTGGAGATAGCTGGTGCCGCCTAAGCCAGGCATATCGGACAATGACTTGAAGACCTGAGTGAAGAGCACCAGCCACACTATAGGCTGGAAGAGGTTGACGAATATCCATACCGGCATGCGAAACTGTGTCCTGATGTGACGTTGAATCTGAAACCAGGTATCGGCTACAAGGTTCATTGCTGCCTCCGAATACGTTTTCGTCGTATCTGAGCAAAGGTGGTAGCCGTGCCCTCCTCAGCGCGTATCGTGCGGCCAGTGTACTTAAGAAAGACATCGTCCAGTGATGGCCGGGCCATAGATATTGTCTCGACCTCGATGCCTTGGCCAGCAAGAAGGCGCATTATGCTGGGCACCGCCGACTCGCCGTTGTCCACGTAAACTGCTAACTTGTCACCCACTGCCTGCGTTCCAATTACGAATGGCTCGGCGGACAGGGCCGACTCGGTGCGTCTCATCAGCTCGTTGTGGTCATCATCCTCGGCTGTCAAGAGGGAGAGTGTAACCACATCACCACTTATCGACTGCTTCAGCTCATCAGGAGTGCCCATGGTGATTATCTTGCCCAGGTCTATGATGGCAATGCGGTCGGCCAGGTGGTCGGCTTCCTCCATGTAGTGGGTGGTCAAAAAAATAGTCACGCCCATAGCTTTGGCCAGATTGCGGATATAGTCCCAGATGCGAACCCTGGTCTGGGGGTCAAGTCCCGCCGTCGGCTCATCGAGAAAGATTACTTCGGGCCGGTGGATAAGGCCCATGGCAATGTCGAGTCGCTTGCGCATGCCTCCGGAGTAGGTGGAAACTATCTTATCCTCGTAGCCGGCCAGATCGACTAGTTCGAATATCTCTTTCACCCGTTTCTTAATCGTTTTGCTATCTAGCCGATAAAAGTGGCCGTAAAGCGTCAGGTTTTCCCGACCAGTGGCACGCTCGTCCACACCCACGTCTTGGGCCACATATCCGATACGCTTGCGCACCTCGGCTGGATTCTTGCAAATGTCGAAACCGGCCACCACGGCAGTTCCCGAGGTGGGTTCGATGAGCGTGTTCAGCATCTTGATGGTGGTGGTCTTGCCAGCGCCGTTTGGTCCGAGGAAGCCGAAGATCTCACCGGCGTTGACCTCAAAATCGATGCCGTCAACTGCTCTGACGCCGCCAGGGAAGACCTTGGTCAAATGGTGAGTTACGATAACGCTCACAGTAATCCTCCATCGCCTATTGGTATGCCTGGTCTACCCGGATGCCTTCTCTCTTGGCAAGCCCGCGCTTTGGAACCTGAGGTGTCCATTAATCTCGAGCGCTCTCTGTCCCACTTTCGCAGACGACATACACGGCTAGCCTTTGAGCCAAAAAGCATCGCCGAGCACGATAACCCTACGATCACAACCGATGCCACACGCTACAAGGGGGCAAGCACAGTCGGGACTCATCTCACCTTTTAGAAGCTAATCCCCCCTATCTTGGAACTCGTAATACTGAGCGAGTTTCACCAGGGCACGGCTCCCCCGCGCAAGCGTGGGATAGACGGCAACCCCT
>JADFVG010000099.1 GCA_015222405.1 Chloroflexota bacterium | reverse complement strand
TGAACGAATAGGTCAACCTTGTTAAGAATAGTGATCTTCGGCTTATCGCCCAGCCCCAGTTCAGAGAGAATCTTGTCCACGGTTATGCTTTGCTCGGCAGCGTTTTCGTGCGTTATGTCAACAATATGCAGAAGCAAGTGAGCCTCTCTCAGTTCTTCCAGGGTGGCTCTAAAGGCAGCAATTACCGTGGGGGGCAGCTTCTGGATAAAGCCCACCGTATCGCTGATGAGCACCTGTTGCTTGTTGGGCAGGGTCAACCTTCTGGTGGTGGGATCGAGGGTGGCAAATAGCTTATCTTCAACAAAGACATCGGCTTTGCTGAGGGCGTTTAATAAGGTGCTTTTGCCTGCGTTGGTGTAGCCGATGATAGCCACGGTGGGGATACCCTGCAGGCTGCGACGACGCCGATAGAGGGCACGATGCTTTCTTACCCGCTCGATCTCCTTTTTCAAGCGTTGGATCTTCTGCCGCACCAGGCGGCGGTCGGTTTCCAGCTGCGCCTCACCGGGCCCCCTAGTGCCGATGCCGCCGCCGAGGCGCTCCAAGTGGCTCCATTGTCCCGCCAAGCGGGGCAAAAGATATTCATGCTGCGCTAGTTCCACCTGGAGACGCCCCTCGTGGGTCTGCGCCCGCTTGGCAAAGATATCTAAGATGAGAGCGGTGCGGTCGATGATCTTAGCTTCCAGCGTTCGTTCCAGATTTCTTTGCTGTGTCGGTGAAAGCTCATCATCGAAGAGGACCACATCATACCCTACCTCTCGCCTGAGGTCGGCCAACTCCCTTACCTTCCCCTTGCCCAGGTAATAGGCGGCATTTGGCTTTGTCAGGCGCTGCACTAGCGCCCCCACCACCTCTGCCCCGGCGGTATCCGCCAACAGGGCAAGCTCCTCCAGCGAGTCTTCCACCGACCAGGTATCGCTAGCCCCTTTTATCTTGACACCTACCAGGAAGGCTCTTTCCGTCGGCGCTTTAGTGGGAATGGTGTTCTTGGCGATAGCTCCTCCTTATGTCAAGAACCTTTGTCCCCTTTTGAGGCATGCCATCTAGAAAGTCGGGCCACCGCTTCCTCGAGGCGGTCATCGGGGACGGTCAGCGAGATGCGAATATAGCCCTCCCCGTATTTCCCATAACCGGTGCCGGGGATTACCACAACCCCAGCTTCCTCAAGCAACGTGGTGGCAAAATCTAGCGAGGTGTAACCCGCAGGAATCCTGGCCCAGATATATAGGCCGGCCCGTGGCGGCTTGGCCTTAAGCCCCATTTGGCTCAGGGTCTTGAGCAGCAGGTCGCGGCGACGCTGGTATAAGGTGTTATGATCCTCGATGCAGTCCTGAGGTCCTCTGAGAGCCTCGATGGCAGCATGCTGGATCGCCTGAGGGATACCTGAATCGAGGTTGGACTTCACCCTCCTCAGGGCATCAATTGCCCGGGCATTTCCCACCACCATTCCGACGCGCCACCCGGTCATGTTGTAGCTCTTGGACAGGGAGTGAAATTCCACTCCAACATCCTTGGCTCCTGGTGTCTGCATGAAGCTCGGCGGTCGGTAGCCATCAAAGGCAACTTCGGTATAGGGACCGTCATGGCAAACAGCGAGGTCATGCTTCTGAGCAAAGGCGACCACGCGGTCAAAGAAATCCAGCTCAGCTACTGCTGCCGTGGGGTTATTGGGATAGTTTAGCCATAGCATTTTCGCCTTTCGCGCAATATCTTGCGGTATGCGATCCAGGTCGGGCAAAAAATCGTTCTCCTCAGTGAGCGGCATATAGTACGAAGAGCCACCGGCGAACATGGTCCCTATGGAGAAAACAGGATATGCCGGGTCGGGCACCAGGGCGATATCGCCGGGGTCGATGAAACAAAGGGCAATATGCCCGATGCCCTCCTTAGCGCCGATGAGGGGTAAGACCTCCTGATCGGGATCAAGAGTGACCTCAAATCTTTTCTCATACCACTCAGCGATGGCTCGCCGGAAATCGGGCAGCCCCTCCGACTCAGGATAGCGATGGTTTGCCGGGTCCTGGGCTGCCTGGCAAAGGCGCTCGATGATGTGGCGGGGGGTAGGGATGTCAGGGTCGCCAACAGCCAGGTTGATCACATCCTCACCCTTTGCCTGCTTCTCAGCGATCTTCTTTGAGATGCCGACGAAGAGGTAAGGGGGTAATTCATCGATGCGCTTCGCCATCCGCATTTTTCGACCTCAAGTAAGATTTCAAATATTATTATTTGGAGCCAAATTTGGCCTTCAGAGCCTCCAGCACAGGCTCATCCCAGCTCGCATCCTGCCACGCTCTGGCACCTGAGATGTCGAAATTCTCGACGTCTATTTTTGCTCCGCGAAAGTTCGCCCCCTGGAGGTCAGTTTGGGCCAATTTTGCGCCTGTTAGATCGGCGCCACTGAAATCGGCGCCCCTTAGTCTTGCCCGGGTCAAATCAGCACCCACCAGACTGGCACCTGATAGGTCGGCGTCGGTCATATCGGCGCCGTTTAAGATAGCATTTTTCAAGTTCGCCCCGCTGAGGTCGCAATTCAGCATGTCGGCCTGCATCAGAAATGCATCCGATAGATTGGCACCGCTCAGCATCTCTCCTCTGAGATCGGCGCTGGGCATGTTTGCGCCAGCCAGGTTTTTGCCTTCAGTTTCACTCATTCTAACTTCCTCCAACATATTTTAAATTACCTGACCTTGTTATGTCTATCTCTAGTCAGGCCACTCGCCCCAAAATACCAGCTCCGCAGGTCCGCTCAACACCACCTCCCCCACTCCATCCCAATCCACGGTGAGCGTTCCACCAGGCAATATTATATCAACATGATTGTCCACCTGGCCATGAAGTCGGGCGGCAACAGCCACAGCGCAGGCACCAGTGCCGCAGGAAAGGGTCTCCCCTACCCCTCGCTCCCAGACCCTGACCTTCACCTTTTTTCGCCCCAGAACATTTGCCACCTCAAAGTTCACCCTATTAGGGAAAATGGGTTGGCTTTCCACAATTGGCCCCAGCTCGGAGAGGGGGAAGTTTTCCACCGCCTCTTCTGGGAAGCATACAGCGTGGGGATTGCCCAATGAGAGACAGGTCAGAAGGAGTTTTTCGCCCTTAACCGTGACCGGATAGTCTAATATTATGTCAACTTGCCCTTCGACCAGCATAGGAATTTCCTCAGCCTTCAGCCGTGGCACCCCCATGCCTACCTCTGACCCGCCGGCGAGGGGGCGCACCTTTCTTATCCCCGCCATCGTTTCCACCGCAAGCTCCCGGCCAACATCTGCTGTCCCCATTTCTACGGCATATCTAGCCAGGCATCTGAGCCCATTGGCGCATGCCTCTGCCTCCGAGCCATCGGGATTAAATATGCGCATACATAAATCTGCGCTTTTTGAAGGAAGAAAAAGGATGAGGCCATCGGCGCCGACGCCGAAGTGACGCTGGCACATGGCCTTAGCCAGGCGAGACCAGTCCCGTTCCATATCGTGGGCATCTACCACTATGAAATCGTTACCTGTAGCCTGCATCTTAGCGAATTTCATTTTTTCGTCCTACATCCCGGCTACAAATCCTTTAATCAGGCTCTGAATCGGCTCCTCCATCTTATCCCTCATGTCAAACCAGTGAATCCTCTCATCCTTGGGGCGGAACCAGGCGTATTGGTGGCGGGCGAAGCGGTGGGTCTCGAACTTTATCTGCTGCACCGCTTGGGGCAGGTCGATCTGCCCCTGAAGATAGAGCCCGATCTGCTTGTAGCCTATCCCGGACATCGAGGGCAGGTCAAGACTATAGCCTTTCTTTATCAGCCCCTCCGCCTCCTGGACCAGGCCCCGCTCCATCATACCATCAATTCGAGAATCAATCCTGCGATAAAGATCAGCCCTTTCCGTTGTCAATCCGACCACCAAAGTTCGAAAAGAGGGCGAGCTTCGCTGGAGCTGGGAGAAAGGCATTCCGCTGATTTGGCACACCTCGAGAGCGCGGATCAGGCGCCGAGTATTGCGGGGGTCGATCCTCTTTGCCGCAGCGGGATCCACCTGCTTTAGCTCCTCATAAAGCGCCATATAGCCTTCCCTTGCCGCTCTCTCCTCCAGGTTGTGCCTGAGTTCGGGATCGGGGGCAACCCGGGGGATGCGCCAGCCCCCTATTACTGCCTGCACATAAAGTCCGCTGCCGCCGACCAGGAGTGCCTGCTTACCTCGCCTCTGGATGGCCTCAATTGCCTGACGTGCCATATCCTGATAAATGGCGAGGGTGAAATCCTCGTCGGGCTCAACCACATCGATGAGATGGTGGGGGACAAGGGCACGCTCCTCAGGGCTGGGCTTTGCTGTGCCGATGTCCATATAGCGATAGACCTGACGACTGTCGGCGCTTACAATCTCGCCATCAAAAGTTTGTGCCAGCCGAATTGCCAGCTTGCTCTTGCCTATGGCTGTAGGCCCCACGATAGCAACAAGTTGGCTCATTTCGCTTTTTTGACCGCTGCTGACCTCTCCACGATGCTCAGGAATTCCTCAGCCTGGAGGCTTGCTCCTCCCACCAGCGCGCCGTCGATCTCCGGCTGTTCCATAAAGCCAGCGATATTGGAGGCGGTCACGCTGCCGCCGTAGAGGATGCGCACCCCGTGGGCGAAATCTTTGCCATATAGCTGGGCCACGGTGCGGCGAAGCAGTCCGATGGTATCGTTGGACTCATGGGGGGTTGCCGCCCTCCCGGTGCCGATAGCCCAAATCGGCTCATAGGCAATGACCAATCCCTGAGGCGACTCGATGCCACGAAGAGCTGCTCTCACCTGCCTGGTAACCACCTCATCGGTATTCCCCGCCTCTTTTTCCTCCAGCCTCTCGCCAACGCAAAGGATGGGGCTCAGTCCGCTCTTCAGCGCCGCGCCGACCTTCTTATTGACCACCTCGTCGGTCTCGCCGAAGTATTGTCTGCGCTCGGAGTGACCTAGAATAACAAAATCGCAGAGCTCAGAAAGCATCTGCGGCGAGACCTCGCCGGTATAGGCGCCCTTCTCCTCGAAGTACATATTTTGCGCCCCGACCTTGATCGATGTCCCTCGCAGAAGCTCCCCAATTACGGTCAGAGAAATGAATGGGGGGCAAAGCACCTTCTCCACACCCTCTATTCGGTCCAGCCTCTCCTTCATCTCCCTTACCAGGACTGAGGCTTGGGCCACGGTGGTATTCATCTTCCAGTTGCCAGCGACAAACGGTGTTCTCATAGCTCTCCTAGGCACCAAATTTTCCCAGCTTGAGGGCATTTGCCAGAGCCAAAGGCATGATATGGGTACCACGGAATCTTCCCAGAGACCCGGAGCCGCAGGCCCTTTCCGAGAACTCCGTCACCTGGTCAGGGCGGCACCAGTCTGAGCGCAAAAGGAAAGGGACCGGGTGCCAACTATGCCCTTTTAACAGCGCTGGTGTCGAGTGATCGGCGGTTACGATGATAACATCCGGGTTGAGGGCGGTGAGCCTCGGCAAAGCGGCATCTACCTCCTCGATAACCCGTGCCTTCCTCTCGAAATTGCCATCCTCGCCTGCCGTATCCGTCTCCTTGACATGAATGAAGAAGAAGTCGTAGCTATCGTAGTGTTGGGTCAGGGTGGCAAACTCCTCATCAATGGTAACGCCGGTAGCAAGAACCTCCATGCCTACCACCTTGGCCAGCCCCCGGTACATGGGATAGGCGGCGATGGCAGCGGGCTTCACTCCGAAGACCTCGCTCATCTGGGGAAAGCTGGGATACCGTGCGAAGCCCCTGAGGAGCACCATATTTGTCGGTTGGTGGTCAGCCAGGATTGTCCTGGCCCTGGCAATGAACTCGTTGGCAACATGGGCAGTCTTGGCTGCTCCGGCAGAGAGGGGGACAACATCCTTAGGTGACATCCCTTCCCGCTGTGGGTCAGAGTCGCTGAGTTCGTCCCCAAGGCCTTCCCCGCGAAACACCGCTACAAAGCGGTGCCCCTTTACCGGCGACACCAAAATGTCCACATCGTCTATTTTAAGCCCATCCAGGAGCTGGCTTAATTCGGCACATCTTTGGCTCGAGATACGCCCCGCCCTGCGATCGGTGATGAGACCGCTATTGTCCATGGTGCAGAAGTTCCCTCTGGCGGCAACATCCCTCTCCTCAAGTTCAAAATCTATGCCCAGGGCTTCTAACACCCCACGCCCCACGGTGAACTTCAGTGGGTCGTAGCCGAAGAGGGCGAGATGGCCGGGGGCGCTGCCGGGGGTGACCCCGGGGTTGACTGTGTCCACTAGCCCACAGATGCCCTCCTTTGCCAGGCGGTCAAGGTTGGGGGTGTTGGCCGTTTCCAGCTCCGTCCTCCCCGTTTGCGGATGGGGAAGTCCCCCCAGGCCATCGAGGACCAGGAGCACGATCTTTGACGGGGTGGATCGAGAAATATCCTTGATCCAGTCAAGGGGGAGCATCAGACCTCCTTATCCTGAAGCACTGCCACACCGGGCAGGGTTTTTCCCTCCAGGAACCTTAACGATGC
>JADFVG010000098.1 GCA_015222405.1 Chloroflexota bacterium | reverse complement strand
CTGGTAAAGGACGGCCGGAGCAGCCAGTGGCATGACGAACGGAGTGTTCGGGTAGAGATGTAGCTCTGCCCCACAATTGTAACCCATCAGGAGATTGCGGCGGACGCAGTGGGCATTGGGCTGAGGTCTTAGCATAGAAATACTATTTAGCCCCAGTTGCTGTGCATAAATGGCAGTAGCCAGAGCATGATTCGACCCTGCAGCACCAAAGGTCAAAACCTCCTTCACCTTGGCATGGAGAGCATCACCCAAGATGAACTCTAACTTTCGTATCTTGTTTCCCCCGTAGATCTTGCCGCTCAAGTCGTCTCGCTTAATATAGAGATTGTCTAAGCCTATGTGCTTGCCTAGTTGACCAAGCTTATGTACCGGGGTTGGGAATTCGCCCAGAGATACGTAGGGAAGTTTGTCTGCCAGGAGCGGGTAGTGCTCAAATAGCGCAATCATCCCATTCTTTCTCCATTGTAAGCTTCTACCAAATAAAGGTAGTCACTAGCCAAACCGGTATCAGCTGAACTTGCACCGATCTCTCTGGCGGTATCTTAGCATTGCTGGTTCTTGTTATCAATCCATCGGAAATTGAGACGTTGGGGCTCACACATAGGAGTGCTAGAAACATTGAAATAGTCATGGGTGAATTGAAAGAAACGCTAGGATGTTCAATAAAGGTGCACTTTGGTGTCACAGAAGCCCAGGCAGGGCTTAATGCAGCACTGAGTATCTACTTGCTCAGGGAGGCATGCGATGCTGGTCAAAAGCACCAGAGGCAACGGGGCCCCTCGGGCCCGATACTTCTGAGCCCATGTCCTTGAAGCTTTCCTGCCCAAGATGGGTTTCCGATGAGATCTGCGGCCGGCCATACCCAGTGACGCGGCACGGAGTGCAGCGGTCATCACACGGTTAGGAAGGTCTGGAGCATAAAGGCCGGTGACAAAATACATCCTGTACCCACCCATGGCAAGAACTGGCGATGCCCGGTGTGTGGGCGCTTAGTGGCGCTGTTAACAAGCTTAACACGCGACAGTTCGTCCTACTCCCCCACCTTTACTTTTACCCCCAGCCTTTCACATCTACTCTTGATCCTCTCTATTAGCTCGGCGGAAGGGGTAGGAACCTCCATTAACGGATAATCCCTGCCAAGCTGCTCGTACTTGCTCATACCCAGCCGGTGGTAGAGCAAGACGTGTAGGGTCGGCTCAGGTCGACTACCCCTTGAGCGGGGACTCTTCAGTGTGACACCCTTGATGAACTCGGTCATCCTCTCCAGGTCTTCCTCATCATCGTTATGGCCCGGCACTAGGGGCATCCTGAATTCCACAGAAGCACCGCTTGCGCAGAGCCGGACGGCGTTCTCCAAGATCAAGTCGTTTTTAACTCCGGTAAATCGGTGGTGTTTCTCGCCATCGATGACCTTAAGATCGTAGAGGAAGAGGTCTACGAAGGGAAGGAGTGCCTCGAGGCTGGACCAACTGACAAACCCGGCAGTCTCCACACACGTATTTATCCCCTTTCCTTTACAGAGCTCTAGGAATTCGAAGCAAAAATCGAGCTGGATCAAAGGCTCTCCCCCAGACAGGGTAACACCACCCCCGGATTCCAGGTAAAAGGGGAGGTCTTTCAGCACCTCCTCCAGCAAGAGGTCACTGGCGATCTCCTGCCCCACCATCCTAAGGGCGTTGGCGTAGCAGACGCTTATGCACTGCCCGCAGAGATCGCACCTGGACCTATCCACCCTTTCCCTGCTTTCCAGGGTGATGGCCCCTAGAGGGCAGACCTCCTGGCACCTGCCACAGCCAATGCATTTACTCCTGTTAAAAATGATCTCCCTCCCCTTCTTTATGGACTCAGGGTTCTGGCACCAGAGGCAGGAAAGAGGGCACCCCTTTAAGAATACCGTCGTTCTAATTCCGGGCCCATCGTGAATTGAGAACCTCTGGACATCGAATATCAACCCCTTCATCAATTGCCCCCTCCCTTGCCCTTCGTGTTCTCCTCACCGGGGCCCAAACTCTGTTCTAGCGATAATATCATCTTGAATAGACCTGCCCAGATCGGTGAAGAAGGCACTGTATCCAGAGACT
>JADFVG010000097.1 GCA_015222405.1 Chloroflexota bacterium | reverse complement strand
CGTGCGATGCGTAAGTCAGAAGAGCGTTTGCTCGCTAAGACGGGCTTGACGCCTGAAAAGAATGAAGTCCTGTGGGTTGCCAGCGATCACCCCAGCCCTTTGATCCCTGCCGAGATATCCCGTGCGCTCTTCCGGGAAAGTCAAACAGTCGCTGGGTTGCTCACTCGAATGGAAAAGGACGGCTTGGTAACAAGAGTGCCGAAGCGAAAGGGGCGCCCTTTTACAGAGGTTAAAGTGACCGCCAGGGGTCAGGAATTGTGCAACCAAACTAAGGAGGCGGATCTCGCCCATATAAATAAGATTATGTCCTGCTTATCAGCAGAGGAGCGCGGGCAGCTTAAGAAGCTGCT
Source organism: Chloroflexota bacterium (assembly GCA_015222405.1). GTDB lineage: Bacteria > Chloroflexota > Dehalococcoidia > E44-bin15 > E44-bin15 > JADFVG01. The sequence continues at coordinate 7,788 of JADFVG010000097.1, read as the reverse complement.
GCGAAAGATACGGCAAAATGCGCTCGAAGAGCTGTACCTAGAGCTACTGCCACCGCCCACCTGGACCCGCGTCTAGGTTATAGACACACGAACCATCTCAGTGGTTGCTGGGAAACTGGCCCCCTTCTCCTGTCGGAGGCTACCACAGAGACCGGCGGTGAGCGGTGGCGGTCAAGGTCTCCAATAGGCCCAATGCCTTAATGAAGTCCGTTCAACAAGAGCCCGTTTTGTTGGATCACTATCCGATGTAATGTTGAGCGGTGGAGGAGACCTATCCCCGTTCGGCTCACTATGATACAATTCGATCACTCATGACCAGGTCACGGCGAGAGGCTTTCCATTCTGTGGAGAAAGGAGCGAAATGAAGGTTGAGAAAGTGCTTATGGAAATAGAGGATGGCACTGCCATCATCACCCTGAACCGGCCCCAAAGCATGAACGCCATGGATGCCGATGTATGGTTGGGGCTTGAAGAGAGGGCAAAAAGCATAGGGTCGGATCCTGGCATCAGGGTGGCGATCATCACTGGGGCGGGGGATCGTGCCTTCAGCGCAGGTCTTGACGTGAAGGCAGCGGGAAGTGGCGCTATCAGCTCCATCCACCCTCAGGGCCGGGTTGCAGATGATCTCTTAACCAAGATGAAGGAGATCTTCACCATGTACGAGCTTCTGCCGGTGCCGGTGATCGTCGCCATAAACGGCTACTGCATTGGGGCAGCTCTGGAACTGGCACTGGCATGCGATATCAGGTTGGCATCGAAGAATGCGTTCTTTTCCTTGCCTGAAGTGACGCTAGGAGTCGTGCCCGATATGGGTGGCACCCAGCGGCTGCCTCGCGTCGTTAGCCCCGGCAAGGCTAAGGAGCTGATATATACTGGGCGCAGGATAGACGCCACCGAGGCCCTTCGCATTGGGCTTGTGGAGCATGTCTACCCCGATGATCAGCTCATGGCAGAAGCTAGAAAGCTTGCCCGGGAGATTGCCTCTTGCCCCCCAGGAGTGATTCAGGGTGCCAAGAGTGCGGCCAACATGGCCATATGCCAAGGGTTGGAGATGGGTCTGCGGTATGAGACCGCTATCGCGGTGAGCAGGTCATCAAGCCAGTTCCTGAAGCAGCCGTCGGAGGGCAAAGGCTAGACTAGCTCATAGTACCAGCGCAGCACGTCCAGTCGCACCGGCTATGCTCCTCCAAGCCAAGCCTGGGTCTATTGGATGTCAGCAAAAATGGGACACCTGATGAGACCAAGTTAATGGACACTTTTAGGCCTTGCTTTCGACTCCCCATCTTCACTCACAGCTACATAAGCTACACAATTCAGGATATGATGGTAGATACGCGGATTCTGCACCATGAACCTTGACACGGATATGCCAAATAGCGGGTTAATTTCTATGCCCCCGACCTATTTTCCCGTTATCGGCTAAAATATCGATCTAGCTTGCGGCACTGGACAGTGGTCAACGCGATCCTATCTTGCTCAGCAGGACCGCCGCCTCATTTACCATGCTATCGATAACCTCCCTAACGGTAGGGATGTTTTGGATAAGTCCGATTCCCTGGCCGCATGTTATTATCCCGGTGTCGACGTCGCCTTCCTCCATTGCCCTCATGCTGTGCTCCCCACCTATCACTGTTAGCAACTCCTCTAGAGAAGCGCCTCTGTTCTCCATTTCCTCGACTTTTCTGGCTGGTTCGTTTCTGAGAACCCGTGTTTGATTCCCAATGGAACGCTGGATCATGACGGTGTCGCGCTCAGTCGCCTGGACCAGCCGCTCCTTGATGTTTTGATGAGCGCAGCATTCCTGAGTTACCACGAAGCGGGTGGCCATCATCACCCCCTCAGCCCCGAGGGCTAACGCGGCCACAAATTGGCGGGCGTCAGAGATGCCTCCAGTGGCAACTACTGGTATGTCCAAGGCGTCAACCATTCGTGGCACCAGATTCCACAAGGTCACGTCATCCATCAGCGGGTGCCCCCCAGCCTCAAACCCCAGAGCATACACTGCATCGCATCCCAGCCTCTGCGCTGTGAGCGCATGTCGTACCGAACTGACCTTATGGATGACCCTCACCTTCGCTTTCTTAAGACGTTCAATAAATGGCTCAGGGCTTCGGGCAGCCGTCTCCACCGCAGAGACTCCCTCTTCGATTATGACATCGACGAACTCCTCGTTGGGAATGGGCCTCGCTGCCGGAAGCATGCTGATATTCACTCCGAAAGGTTTGTCCGTGAGCGTCCTGGTCTTGCGGATTTCCTGCCTCAGTTCCTCACCGCTAGAAAAGCGTATGGAACCGAGGAACCCGATGCCACCAGCATTGGCAACCGCCGCTACCAGCTCCGCAGCGCCTATATTCCCCATCCCTCCCATAATTATGGGATACTTGATGCCGAATAGCTCCGTCACCCTTGTTTCAAACAAATTACACCTCCTCAAAGCTACTCCTTATCACCTCAACCACGACCCACATACGTAGCGTTCTTTCTATGAACATGTCTGTTAAAGGCTACCTGCGTGAGACTACATCGGGCTTAAGGGGTTGTCAACAGTGGATGAAGTAACAATCTGACGAAATGTGTCCTTGGTGCCCAGACTGCAACTCGGATAGAATTTCCCCCCTTTAACTCAAAGCTTAAAAAGCTTATCTCTGGTCATAAATAAATTTTAGAATTGTCAGAGAATGGGGTGGAAATTCAAATTTATCTAACTGTTTATTTTCTATAGCAATATGTGTTGGAATGACATTATTCCGATTTTCGGGGGTGTTAAAAGCAAATAGATCATTATGGCTAAGCTCAATCACTTCTTCAACAACCGGCTGACTGCTTCCCTCAATTTCAATAGAACTTGTGATTGATTTTTCCAGGTGTTTATTCACAACGGAGAGGGTAATATTCTTTCCATCTTTGGAAACAGTGGCGCCACAATCGAGGAAAGGCGTCTTAAGCGGCTTTATATAACCGAATTTCCCGCTCTCGTAGCTTTCGCATTCGACTTCAGTTTTTAAATACCCTGGATGCGAATGCTGTCTAAGAAGTTGAAAAGCATAATAACTCGGCGTTTTAACAATTCCATGATCATCTGTTCGGATAAGCCCGAGGACATTTACCATTTGAGCCAGGTTCGCAATCGGGGCTACAGGCGAGAATTCCTGTAATACATGTAAAACAGAGGCGACCCATATGCCGTCGACAAGAGCATAATTTGCTTTTATGACCTGCTTCACGTGATACCACAGATTCCATTCGTCAAAGCATACCCGAACTGAAGTATCTTTCCCAAGGGATTCTACTATATCCTGCCAGGCGCTGTTGAGTTCGTCCTTTAGCATAGCAGGAGAAGCCAGGATTGCACGAGCCGCTTTTTCCTTTCGGGCATATTTTTCTGAACTCCCCCACATAAACCTCGACCTGGGAATGTAAGTATGTATGGATAGGAAATCAACATATCCTTCAATCTCCTTGAGCAGTGTTCTGTTCCATGTCTTTGCATCTTCTGCAAACAGAGTACCTCCTTCTTTTTCTGCTTTAGAGGTACCGCATGCCACAAGTTGAATTGAAGGGTCCCGTTCTTTCATGGCTTTGGCAAATCGAAGATATCGCCGGGCATAGTCAGAAGACCACCTTTCATGGCCTTTTTCCCATCTGGCCCAGATTTCATTGGCTATCCCCCAATACTTTACGCCATAAGGTTCAGGATGAACCTTGGCACGTTCACCTCCCCATTTTGTATCTGCAGATCCATTAACATACTCAACCCAGTCTGCAGCTTCCTCCGGGGTTCCTGAGCCATAATTAATGTTGATATACGGCTCAACGCCAGCCTTTTCACAGAACATCAGAAATTCATTGGTTCCGAAATGATTATTGTAATCAGGGCCTGGTACACCGTCCGCGCTTTTTATGAACCTGAAAATTCCGGATTTCCAGTGTACATTTTCTCTCACCGGTCTCTGATTTCTTGGGCCAATGCCATCCTGCCAATGGTAATGATCTGAAAAACAGCCTCCTGGCCATCTCAGGACGGTCTTATCTTCGCCATCTTTATGAACGAGTGCACGGACAGCCTCAAAAAGGTCTTTCCTCACATGATCCAGATGCTCATCATCCAGCATGGGGAGGCGTTTAATCTTATCCGAATAGGCCCAAATACCGTCATGAATACATTCGCCAAGTTCTTCGATAAAATGCCCATAAATTTTCGAGTCTATTTCGTGCTGGATCTCGCTATAAACTTTGATTTTTGCCATGGAAAATCTCCTCATTATTTTGCCCGGTCATATTACCCTGTTATCTCCTCCAATTTTCTTGTCCCATCCCCGATATCCGCAATGTAGAATTCCGGGGTGATACCTGTTTTTTCTTTATATGCCTTGCCCATCTGCTCGTAAAAGATATCGATATTTTCTTCTTTCACCAGGCTGACAGTACACCCCCCAAAGCCTGCGCCCGTCATCCTGGCCCCGAGGACGCCTTCAACCTTCCTGGCCTCTTCGACCATGGTATCAAGCTCAAATCCCGTCACCTCATAGTCATCCCTCAGGGAATCGTGAGACTCATTCATAAGTTTTCCAAAGGCCTCCGCATTTCCGGCTTTTAGCTCTTTTACCGCCTGGAGGACCCGCCCGTGCTCACTAATTACGTGCCGGACCCTTTTTCTTACAACGCCTTCCGGGATCAGATTCCGAATTTCTCTAAAGGTTTCCATGTCCAACTCGCATAAATATCTGATTCCCTTTTTCTGACAGAGCAACTCAACTGCTTTATCACATTCCGCACGCCTTTCATTGTACTTGGAACCAGCCAGTCCCCGCCTCTTTTTAGTATCCCCGATAACCAGCTTATACCCGTTTATCTCTACCGGAATATGCTCAAAGTTCAAGGTATTGCAATCCAGGGCAATAGCGTGGTCTTTCTTGCCCATGCCTACGGCGAACTGATCCATAATCCCACAGTTTACGCCGACGAATTCATTTTCCGCCGTGTGAGAGAGCTTTACCATTTCCACCATATCGAGACCGACTGAGTAGAGCTCATTAACGGCCACGGAACTCACCAGCTCCAGAGAGGCGGAAGAGGACAGTCCGGCACCAATGGGAATGTTGCCCATGAACAAAAGGTCCATGCCCGCAAAAGAGACCCCTCGCTTTTTAAACCCGGCAATAACCCCCAGGGGATAATTGATCCAGACACCACCGTCCAGTTTCTTATCCAAATCAGCCAGGGGGATTTCATTCTTATCGTCAAAATTTACGGTCCGGAATTTTACAAGATCAGCATCGGTTTTCCTGATAATCAGATAAGTTCCGGAACTCAGTGCACAGGGCAAAACCAACCCACCGTTGTAATCCGTATGCTCCCCGATGAGATTAACCCGTCCCGGAGAAAAAAACATAATCGCCTTTCCCGGCCCATAGCGATTAAAAAATTCCCCCTTAAACTCCTTTAGTTCCATACTTTCTATCCATTATTTTTGCGGGATTTCCCATATCAACTAGCGTGGCTATGCTAGACCCCTGCTCGCTTGCTGTCAATGTCTCCTGTAAGCCCAAGCCCTTAAAGAACTCCGTTCAACAAGAGTCCATTTTGTTGGATCACAATCCGATGAAATGTTTGGTTGCGGTCATTTGCCTGGATTTCCGTCATGTTGTGTACCTCTCAGGCTCTTCAGGGCAGGCTAACGATTAAGCTCAGCTGCAGCGATTTGTTAGACAACCAAGCCCCGCTTGGTGATGAGAGCTCCCACTCCCAGCTTGACAACTTCCAAAGCTTGTGCTAGATTTCGCGTGCAAAGGCTCACGTACGACTTCCGTGCAAACGTTTTCTGTGTGGTCTCTACAAATCGTTCCCTCAAAAGGGAGACCTCCGTGCTGGGTCTTTGACTCGCCTCAATTCACAGATAGATGCTTTGGAGGCGTCTCAGCATAAAATAGACCCTGAACCTTCTCAGTAATTGAGAATAACTGTTTACATCAAGAGTGGGACGCCACCTAGTGACCACGAAGGCCTGCAAGCTTGACGAAGAGGTGGTATAAACGCGAAAAAGCGGGAAGGGCAAATCATGGATGTTGACGCAATCGAAGCATAGCGAAGGAGGCGTAGCATGAACAATGAAGAGAGGTACGACTTTGTCATCGTAGGTGGAGGGCCCAATGGCACGGCCTTAGCGGCATATCTGGCCAAGAGTGGAGAGAGCGTCTGCGTCCTGGAGGAGAGGCCAGAGTCCGGAGGAGGTTGTGAGAACACCGAGCCCATACCCGGGGTGCGCCTCGACCCCCACGCCACCGTTTTCTATGCCGGGGCAGCTCCCGGCTTAGAACAGCTTGAGCTTTGGAAGTATGGCTTCCACATGGCCTGGAGTCCTACCTTCGGGCGCCCGGAACTGGCGTCCCAGGTCAGAGAGGCCACACAGCAGATGGGCGTGATAACGACTGAGGGAAGGTCGCCAATCACCGATAAGGACCTCCTGGGCTATGCCAAGATAGCGGGTCAGCTCGGCGATCCTCCGTTCACCAGAGAGCTGCTGCGCGCTTGCTATTATTGTCCGCCGCATCCCCCTGAAGTGGAGGTAACAGCGGCCAATATCCCCTATATGCAGGTTTACAAAGAGCGCTCACCGGACATGTGGACCGAGGAGTTGCTCGATATGACCATGTTTGAGCTCATGGATGAGTATTTAGAGACTGAGCCTTTTAAGGTAATGTGGGGGGTGGTAGCCTGGTACTCAGGGGCCAGCCCTGAGTGGGAGGGGGTGGCCATCCCTGCCCTCGCCGGCTGTCTAGCCCTGCAGTACACTGGAGTGAGTGTTCCTTGGGGCGGCATGCATGCCTATTTCCACTCCATTATCCGCTGCGCCATGGCCCATGGGGCGGTGGTGCGCACCATTTGTCCTGTAGATGAGATCATCATCCGCGAGGGAAGGGCAGTGGGGGTGCGCCTCAGGGATACCGCTGCCTGGGGTGAGAAGACCATCTGGGCCAACAAGGCGGTGGTCAGCGCAGTCGACATTCAGCAGACCTTCCTCAAGCTGATCGGACCGCAACATCTTGATGTCGGCTTCATTCAACGGATAAAGGACATCAGCCTCAAGGGCTCCAGCATCTATGTCACCCATTACCTATTCCGCGCGCCGCTTCGGTTTCGCCCTAAGTTTCAACTCCCGGCTCTGGGTGATGCGGGGAAATACATTCCACCTGCGGTTCCAATGGGCCCCCGCGACTCTCGGGAGTTGTATTATGAGCACATAATGGATATCAATGCCCGCAAGGGCAGCCCCTCTATACCGCCGGAACTGGCGCTGTGGGAGCCAGGATCGCCCAATGAGGGCCCTCCGCGCTGCACCCTGCCCAACCGCTGGCTTCTCACTCCTGTGTATCTTATTGTTCCCCCACCGGAGTACCACGTGGATGGCCCCGATGCCATGGCCAGGGAGAAGGACAAGTGGGACGCTTACATGCTCAAGGCCATCAGCACGCAGATAGAGAACGCTGAGGACGACCTCGTCCAGATGTGGTCAAATCCCCCCTGGGAGTCTGAATATCGCAACGTGGGGCTCATCGGTGGCGGCTGGTATGCCACCCGCATGTGCAAGGACCAGTTGTGGACCAACCGTCCTTTGCCCGAGTTTTCTCGATACCGCTCTCCCATCGACGGGCTTTACTTCTGCCACCAGACATCTGGTCACCCCGGGGGGCTGTGCCTCATGGCCATCCCCTACAACCTGATGCACATCCTCATTGAAGACGGGTTGGTTGAGCCCGGTGACTGGTGGTACCCATCACCGTGGTATAT
>JADFVG010000096.1 GCA_015222405.1 Chloroflexota bacterium | reverse complement strand
TGGTAGCGTGGGGGACGGACCTGGGGAGCCCGGAGGCAACTGCCGGGATTTTTTCCACAGCATTCGCGGTGCCATGGGTGTTTAGCTGTATAGCGGGCGGCTGGCTGGGTGATAAATATGGAAAGACCCGCGTGATGCCGATAGGGCTAATTCTCTGCACGGCAGCGATGTTTTACGGATGGCTGGGAGTACATACCCAGCAAGGACTGATGCTTTTCGCCATTGCCGTCGGTCTGGGCACCGGGCTACAAGTCTCCCTGTATGTTCCATTGCTTGGCGACTTTTTTGGCAGGGCCCACATAGGCTCGCTTTTCGGCATTCTCACCTGTGGCTATGGCTTGATTGGAGGCTGGGGGCCTTTGATTTGGGCCAGACTCCGTGAAGCAACTGGTTACTATAATGTGGCAGCATTAGTGTCTGCGGTATGTTATGCTATAGCTGTTGTGGCTATTTTATTTGTTCGCCCCATGAGGGCTGGAGAGTGAAGATCGCTTCAATGCACCAGAAGCAGCCGCCAGCAAGAGTTGCAACTTCTGATGTAGCACTCTGGGTCATAGCTTGTCCTCTGGTTCGAATTTCAGCGCAATGCCGTTTATGCAATAGCGTTTGCCAGTGGGCGGCGGGCCATCATCGAAGACGTGACCCAGATGGGAGCCACACCGAGCGCAGATGATTTCAGTCCGCACCCTTCCAAGACTCCTGTCAGGTTGCTCTGCCACGTTCAGTGGTGAGATTGGTTCATAATAGCTCGGCCAACCCGTCCCTGAATTGAACTTGGTTGAACGGCGAAAGAGATCAGTGTCACAACGGACGCACCGGAAAATACACGGTTCATTGATCTGATCAAATGTGCAGGTACCGGGAACTTCAGTTCCCTTCTCGGCGGTGATTTCGTACTGTTTTTCCGTCAACAATTCTTTCCATTCTGCGTCCGTTTTCTCTACTCTCTCTACCTGTACCACCCTGTTCTGTTTGGCGTCATAAATCTGGACCGTTGTCATACGCGCACCTCCTACGGGGTTCACGGGCCCATTGTAGCACGGCAACTAGCGTCGTAAATGCGGAAATGAAGAATGAGTGCCACTACTTCAGCTAGGTTCTCTGGTTTCGTAAGAGCGTTACACTTCGTGAGTTCTAGTTAATATTTCCGGGGATTGTGCAACTGTAATCTGGTGCATCACACAATGAACCCTGCTGTTCAGTGCCTCAGGACATGTGCAACAAAATACTAATAGGGACAGAAGCCCTAACCCTTAGTGAGCGCTAGGTTGACTGCTGCTTCCGCGTGGAGCTGAGTAGTATCAAATATCGGAGCATCTGTGTCACCAGGCTGAATGAGCAATGGGAGTTCAGTGCATCCGAGCACAATGCCCTCCGCACCCTTATTAACCAATTTGCTAATAATGCCGGCACAAACACGACGGGAGGAGGCTTTAATCTTGCCCTCACAGAGTTCACTGTAAATAATTTGATGGATAGTATCTATATCATCTTCCCCAGGAACAAGTAGCTCGATAGCGAAGCGGTCTCGAAGCCTCTCCTGATAGAAAGGCTCTTTCATTACAAACCGTGTTCCCAGTAGTCCTACTCGGTGCAGCCCTCGTTCCCTGATGGCATCGCCAGTTACATCAACAATGTGAAGTAGAGGCAGGCCAACTTCCTGTTCCACATCATCAGCGACTTTATGCATAGTGTTTGTGCAGATTACCAAGAAGTCGGCACCGGCCCGCTTAACAGCATTACCTCCATCGACAAGAATACTGACTGTGTCATCCCAGCGGCCTTCATGCTGAGCTCTTTGAATCTCATCAAAATCTAGGTTATAAAGAACCAGGCGGGCTGAATGAAGACCGCCCAGCCTTCGGGCAAATGACTCATTGATGATTCGATAGTACTCCAATGTAGAATTCCAGCTCATGCCTCCGATTAATCCAATAACTTTCATAGGTGTTCCTCCTACATCTTCTATCTCTGGCTCCTAACCAAGACCCTCTGAAATCCGATATGTCATGGCTACGGGTTGTTCATGAATATAACATAATTTGACACAGCCCGTATTCTCTTGACTCTGAAGGAGAGAGCTCAGATTCAAGCTTTGGATGCACGAAGTGTTAATTCGTTTGAAGAGGGTTTGCTGAATGAACTGAGTAAGTACAAATACAGATCGTGCTTGGTGGATTTGCCACAGCACGGAAAAATGCCAGACTGCAAATCCTCTTCCTTGGTGGATAACTGATCTAGTTCAGATAGATGGGTGACATTTTGAATGTTTGTAACATCGGGTAATAACCTTCCGAGTCATTGCGAGCCGAAGGCGTGGCAATCTCATTGCGAACCTGGAGCCTGCTATAGTTGGACTGAGGAATCTCGCTTAGAGATT
>JADFVG010000095.1 GCA_015222405.1 Chloroflexota bacterium | reverse complement strand
TCGACGAAGTATGAGCCACCCAGGGGATCAACGATATCGGCGACACCGCTCTCATAGGCGAGGACCTGCTGGGTTCTGAGAGAGAGGGTAACCGCGTCCTCGCTGGGCGTGGCGTAGGCTTCATCACGAGAGCAGGTATGCAGCGACTGGATCCCGCCTAAGATGGCAGCCAGCGCCTGGATTGTGGTCCGAACCACATTATTATCAGGCTGCTGAGCAGTGAGGGTTGATCCTGAAGTCTGGACATGGAAGCGGAGCATCCAGGAGCGAGCATCCTTGGCCCCGAAGCGCTCCCTCATGATCTTGGCCCAGAGGCAGCGCGCAGCTCTGAACTTGGCAACCTCCTCAAAGAGATTGTTGTGGCTGATGAAGAAGAAGGACAGCCTGCCAGCGAAGGCATCGACATCGAGCCCGGCATCTATAGCTGCCTGAACATAGGCGATGCCATTAGCCAGGGTAAAGGCCAGCTCTTGAGCTGCGGTGGATCCTGCCTCCCTGATATGGTAGCCACTAATGCTGATCGTGTTCCAGCGGGGAACATCCTGGCTGCAGTATTTAAAGATGTCCGTGATCAGCCGCATCGAGGGGTGGGGTGGGAAGATGTAAGTTCCACGGGCAACGTACTCCTTCAGGAGATCATTCTGGATGGTGCCATCCAGCCCCGCCAGGTCAACCCCCTGCTTCTTAGCCATGGCAATATACATTGCGAGAAGGATGGGGGCGGTGGAATTGATAGTCATCGAGGTGCTCACCTTATCCAGGGGAATCTCCTGAAACAGGATCTCCATATCCCTGAGGGTATCGATAGCCACCCCAACCTTTCCCACCTCCCCTTCGGCGCGGGGATGATCGGAATCGTAGCCGATTTGGGTCGGGAGGTCAAAGGCAATACTAAGGCCAGTCTGCCCCTGCTCCAGGAGGAAGCGATAGCGTCGGTTGGACTCTTCAGCATCGGCGAAACCAGCATATTGCCTCATCGTCCACAGCCTGCCCCGATACATGGTAGGCTGCACCCCCCGGGTGAAGGGATACTCCCCGGGATAACCTAAGACCTCGGTATAGTCCAGCCTCTCAATATCCTCATGGGTATAAAGGGGCTCAATCTCGGTGCCAGAGCTGATCTCGAAGCGCTCCTGGCGCTCGGGGAAACGCTTCAGCACGCCCGCCAGGGTGGTATCCCGCCACTCTTGCTTACTTTTGCTCGGCATTGGCGCTCACTCCTTTCCCTTAGAGAAAATTTGCCTTTGTGAGAAAATACACTACCCCCTGCAGTGTATCCCATCGCTGGGGTGAGTGTCAATGATGATAGAGTCTGATATAATGGGGCAAGCAATGTCTTTTTCAGGAGAGAGTATGGAGCGGATTGTATCGGGGAAACCGAAAGAGGAGGACATCTCCTTAGACAGGACCCTTCGCCCCAAGCAACTCACCGATTATTTAGGACAGGAAAAGGTTAAGGACAATCTGAAGATAGCGATTGCCGCAGCCCAAGGGCGAGGCGAGCCTTTGGATCATATCCTTCTCTACGGTCCCCCGGGGCTGGGGAAAACCACCCTGGCTCATATTATCGCCGCCGAGATGAGGGTCAGCATCAGAATCACCTCAGGACCGGCTGTGGAACGTCCCGGAGACCTGGCTGCTGTCCTCACCAGCCTCAGGGATGCCGACATCCTTTTCATTGATGAGATCCACCGCTTAAGTCGCATAGTGGAGGAAAAGCTTTACCCTGCCATGGAGGAATTCGCCCTCGACATCTTCATTGGCAAGGGAGCGGGGGCAAGAAGCGTGCGCCTGAGACTGCCCCGCTTCACCTTGATCGGGGCCACCACCCGCTTTGCCATGCTCAGCCCACCGTTGAGGGACAGATTTGGCGCAGTATATCGCCTCGATTTCTACGATAATGAAGCTACAACAGCCATTATCCAGCGCTCGGCACATATCCTCGGCATCGAGGCTGAGGAGAGTGGGGTGAGGGAGATGGCTCGCCGTGCCCGAGGAACGCCCAGGGTGGCAAATCGGTTGCTGAAGCGAGTGCGAGACTATGCCCAGGTGATGGCTGAGGGGGTAATCACCGAGACGGTAGCCTTGGAGGCATTAGGCCGGCTTGAGATCGATCATCTGGGATTGGATGAACTCGACCATAAGGTGCTTGAGGCCATCATTCACAAGTTTGATGGCGGACCAGTGGGCCTGGAGACCATCGCCGCCTCTATCAGCGAGGAGGCTGACACCATAATGGACGTCTATGAGCCCTACCTGCTTCAGCTAGGCTTCTTGGAGCGTACCCCCAGAGGGAGGGTGGCAACCCGCCTTGCTTACGAGCACCTGGGGCTGCCCTATGAAAAGAAACCGCCCCAGCCAACCCTTTTTTGACCTTTTTCGAACTAATTGCTGTGGTATATCGGAGCCGATTTCGGCTATTCATTGCCAGCTCCAGCTAAGGCTAAATCGAGTTCTTGAGGCCAAGAGTGAAAAGGATACTGCTTCACGCCTGCTGCGGTCCCTGCGCCATCTACACCGTGAACCGGCTCAGAGAAGAGGGCTTCGAGGTGACCGCCTTCTGGTATAACCCCAACATTCACCCCTTCACCGAGCATCGGAATCGCCTTGAGGCCATGCGCACCACTGCTCAAGCCCTGCAGCTTCCTTTAATCGTTGCCGAGGGCTATGACATCATCGATTACTTCCGTGTGGTGGTGGGGCATGAGGGCGACCGCTGCGGCGACTGCTTTCGGCTGCGTCTGAAAAAGACTGCGGAGGTAGCCAAGAAGGAAGGCTTTGATTGCTTCACCACCACCCTCCTCATCAGCCCCTACCAGAAGCACGAGCTTCTCAAGGAGATAGGGGAGGAGGTGGCGGGGGAGCAGGGGGTCGAGTTCTATTATGAGGACTTCAGGCCTGGCTTCCGCGAGAGCCATCGCCTCTCCAGAGAACTCGACATCTACCACCAGAAGTACTGTGGCTGCGTCTATAGCGAGTGGGAGAGGTACGGCAAGGTGGACATCGCCAAGCTTTTGCGTGGTGCTTAACCTTTTTGTTAGAAATTCAAGCCAGATTTTCCACCTGAGGATGCCACCCCCACCGCTGGCAGCGGTTTGGGAAAAGCCCTCCTGGTAGCCCGGCACAGCCATACCAGCAATAGCATTATAGGAACTTCGGTCAGCACGCCAACTACGGTGGCAAGAGCAGCCCCCGATTGCACTCCGAAGACGGTAGTTGACACCGCTATCGCTACCTCGAAATGGTTGCTGCCAGCGATAATGGCCGCTGGCGCTGCGTCCTCATATCGAAGCTTCAGGATTCTGGCCAGAATATAGATGGCACCGAATACGATCAGTATGTTGACCAGTATCCCCACTGTTATCATCCCTATTTTGGCGGGCAGCTCTACGATGACATAGCCCTGAAAACAGAAGAGCACGATTAGCGTCACCAGCAGGGCGATGATCGACACCTTACCCAGGGGAGGCACAAGCTTGGTTTCAAACCAATCCCTGCCTTTCCTCCTGATCACCTGCCTTCTAGTTATGTAGCCAGCAACTAAGGGGGTGCAGATATATATAGCCACGGACACCGCTATGGTGTCCCATGGCACGCTTATGCCAGAGATTCCTAGCAGCAGCACAGCCAGCGGCGCATAGAGAACCACCATCGCCAGGGAGTTTATCGCCGTCATCACCAGGGTGTGCCCCATATTGCCCTTCGCCAGATAGCTCCACATCAGGACCATGGCAGTGCAGGGTGCCACTCCCAGGAGGATCATGCCCGATCGATACTGTTCAACCTCTTCCGGGGTGAGGAAATTGGAAAAAACAACGCGCAGGAAGAGCCAGGCGAAGAGGGCCATGGTGAACGGCTTTACCAACCAGTTGGCAAAAAGGGTAAGCCCTATGGGCTTCGGCGAGCGTAACGCCCCTTTAATCTCCTCCCAGCTTATCTGCACCATTATGGGGTAGATCATGGCGAAGAGACAAATAGCTATCGGAACGGAGACGTAAGCTATCTCAAGCTTGCCCAGAAAATCGGAAATTTGGGGGAAAAACCTCCCCAATCCTGTGCCGACCACGATACATAGGGCAACCCATATGGTGAGGTACTTCTCCCATATACCGAGCCTTCGTTCTTTTTCAGCCATGCTACGTTCCTACGGTTCCCCGCTAGGCTCTGCTTTTCGAGACAGCAAATGCCCCAGGGAGAGGAATTCGCCTCTGTGAAATAGTATTTGAAAAGCGAGGGCGAGAAGGACGAAATCAATAATCAGACTGTGGAGTGCCAGCAATTCTCCTGCCGAGCCAAAGCAGCCACAGATACTGATATCCAACCCTCGCGCGAGGGCTACGATCTTAGCGATGGTAAAACTCAGCACAACCAGGACGCTCACCGAGGCGCTAATCCTGAGGAATAGACCCATCACCAGAAGAATCCCGAGGGCGATCTCCAAAGTGGGCAGCACATGGCCATAGGCGTTGGCCAGGCTATGGGGCAGGATATGGTACTGCTTGATCTCCCATATTAGAGTGTCGACGTAGGGCAGCTTGGCCATGCCAGCGAAGATGAAAACCCCGGCTAGACCCATCCGGCTGACCAGAGTCAGATAGGGGTGGCGGAGCAGTCGCCCTACCCGTTTAGCTTTAATACCTACGGCGTTCACCTCTGTTCAGTCACCCTTGAATTCAAGGGGCTCTTTTCCTAGCTCCAGCTCCTCTTCGTCAAGGGCTACTGCCGTTTTTCTGGCTTCGATCATGCTAATCCTCCGCTGTTCCTTTTAACATATCCTTTTCCCCTGCTTCCCCATCTTCACCGCCTTTTTCAGCCTCTCCTCATCTGCCACTATTGCTTGATCATCCCTGAGCAGGCTCGCTAGCAGCTCCAACAGCTTGAGATACTCGGTGGCGACCTCCCTGTTCACGGAGTAGTGGACCCACTGACCATCGCGGCGGTCTTGGAGCAGCCCGGCATCCCTGAGGATGCCCAGGTTTCGGGAGGCGCGAGTCTGGGATATTTCCAGGGCTTGCATGATCTCGCAGACGCAGAGCTCCCCTTCGGAAAGCAGGTACAGCATTCTAATCCTGGTCTCATCGGAAAGGGCTTTGAACACCCTGATCAGCTCCCACATCTTCTCCTCCAGATTAATATATGCGCATATCCGCATATATTATACCAGGGTAGAAAAGGGATTTCAAGGCCTAGAGAGTTTTGAGTGAAAATAGGGCAGCCCCCTAGGGGGCTGCCCTACGTTTTTAGGATATCGATGGCCGGTTACTGAGGCTCAAGGAGAGAAGGCAATTCCAAGGGCAGGAGCTCTTGGTCAAAGGGGAGTTCCCTAAACGGCACTATCTTTATCGGCTTCGCTATGATGACGATCCGCATTTGAGGAATGGCCAACGCCATCATTTCCCTCTCGCGATTCATAACAAGCAAGGCGTGTCGCAGGCGTATAACCCTCACCTCCCCAGGGGCAACCACAACTCGCTTGGCGAGGAGGCTACCATCCTCCAGCTCCTGGGCCGCTATCCACACTCTGTCCCCCTCGAGGATGCCCGCAAGGGAGGGCTCCCTATCGTCGGGCACCCGGTATTTGGTGTTCTCATCCACCATCACCGTGAATACCCGCCCAGTTGGCGACAGGTCGGAAGCGTTTGCGGGCGTCGGCCTCCTCAGCATTTTGCCCTCAACCACAATAAGCCCTTCCTCCACAGGCTGGTTGATCACTGTGCCCCGGATTAAGCACAAATTGTGCGGTAGCACCTCGGGCTCTACCGGCTGCAGCAGCCTGGGCGCATTGATAGGCTCCTCGTTGGGTTCCTCGGCTATGGCAACTCCAGCGCCCCCGACCACCAGGCCAAGGGTCACCACCAAAGCCACGATAATCCACGCCTTTCTCATTCTCCCTCCTTTTTGGAACTATTACTTAATATAACGAAAAAATCGGCGATTAGTTAGCGTCAATTCATGCTGACCTCTTCAGCTTCTTAGGTCCTTAAGCCCTTCCACGCAGTAGCCCTGAGGCAGCCACTCACAATCCTGACATATCTCATCCAGATCCTCGGGGTTTATTGAAGAGCGCATCCTTTCTCTTATTTCAAACCAGCTCAATTTATCGCCAGCCGTAACGTTAAGCCGGTCCATAACAGCCTCATCTCGATTTCTTCTTTTCCCCTCCGAATTAGGCCCCTTATCTTGGCATCCTTTCTTCCCGAGGAAGGGGCAGGGAGAGCATATATCATCGGGCTGGCGTAGAACCTCAATCACCGTCTGGGGAAAAGAACGCAGTTGGTCTGCGATGTGAGCCATGTTCTCCACAAATTCTGGGGAATAACCAAGCCCCCTGAAGCCGAGAAGGCAAATAAGATGATGAGCCCTGAGCTTCATTTTTCGACCTCCTCGATGGCGTGAAGGGTTTGAGTATAGATCTCCCTCGCCCTTTTTAGAGCAGGGCCAAGGGCAGGCTTCTTCTCCTCTAGGGTGTGCAGGATGCCCAGATTGGTGGCGGCATTCTGCTCCAGGAACTGCCTCAGTGCGTGTATCTCCCGCTCTCGGACAAGGCGTGGTATCACCTCAAGGTGACCCTCCAAGCGATGGATCACCCTGGCCACTACCTCAGGTTTGTCCTTGCCTGCCATTTGGGCAATTTCATCTATGCGCCGATTGACGAATCTGGCGTGTAGCTTGGCCTTCCCCATATCTGACGGGGTAAGCCAAAGCCTTACATGCTCCATGGCGATCTTCACGGGGTAAAGGGGCTCATCGGGAAGGCTTCCTGAGGCAGCGACTACAGTACTGGTGCTGGCAATCATGAGGAGAAGAACCATGCCTATCGCTAGAGCCCAGCCCCATCCAAGGCGGAATACCCTCCGCTGGCCCCTCACCTCAATCACCGAGCGGAGCCGAGAGCCAATCTGTGCCTTGAGTTCAGGGCGAGGCTCTAAGGCTGAGGCCTCCCTCACAGTGAGGGCAGCCTTGAGCAGAGGCTCGAGCTCCGCTGCCTGTTCAGGGTAACGGGCTAGGCACTCCTCGATGCTTTCACCCTGGATCAGACGCTCGAGGCATTCATCTAGGATTTTTTCAAAACCTTTACTCATCGTTTCGCCAAGAGGAAAGTCTTTTGCGCAGCGCCATCAGTGCGCTGTGCTGTAGCGCCTTTACCGCCCCCTCCCTTTTGCCCAAGACCTTAGCTGCCTCGGCGGTGGATAGCCCAGCACCAAAGCGCAGTGCCATCACCTCCTTCTGGTTCTGAGTGAGCTGCTCCAGCGCGATATTCAGCTGCTCAATACTTAGCCTTATCTCTGCCACCGCCGCAGGGTCGATTTCAGAAACAGCCATAGATTCATCCAGGACCAGATGTCCTTTTTTGGCTTTCTGCCTCAAATGGTCAACGGCAAGGTTATGGGCGATACGAAACAGCCAGGCAGAGAAGGGCACGCCACGCCATTTGAAGGAGGCGATGGATTCCAACATCTTTATGAACACCTTCGCCGTAAGGTCCTCGGCATCAGCCGCGTTTCCCACCCTGAGGGCGATGTAGCGATAGACCCTGTCGAAATTTTCCTCATAGAGCCTGGCAAGGGCCTGAGTATCCCCACTCTTGGCCCGCTCCACCAGGCCCCTTTCATCATGCACCTGACAACCCCCTGCTGGCAAAAGCAGCAAAACGGTGTTATCCCGTGCTTATAATATAACGTAACAAACGGGGAAAGGGTAGCGGTAAGGAATGTAATGTGATAAAATTGCTTATTATTCCCATCCTGGGGGATGCCTTGCGCTACGCAATACGGCTAATGCGGCTCGAAGATATTGCTCAAGCCAATGAGATTGATCGCGAATGCTTCCCCGAGTGGCCTCCAGCATCCTACAAACGGGAAATCCTTTTCAGCAAATTGTCCCTCTATCTCGTCGCTTGTGAAAGGGAGAATAAAAACCCTCTCGCTGACCAAGCTGCAGAGCCGAAAGAAAATCAACGCACCGCATCCAGGCTTGGTCAGTTCTGGCACAAGTTAAGGCTTTTCTTCAGCTCCGAGGAGAGCCTATCATCGGCCACGAACCAAAGGATTGTTGGCCTGAGTGGCCTCTGGATCATGTCGGACGACGCTCATCTGACCACGATAGGAATACGGGAGCCATACCGCAGGCAAGGAATAGGCGAGCTGTTGCTAATCGCAGCCCTTGAGCTGGCGCTGACGCGCAATGCCCGCGTCGTTACCCTGGAGGTGCGGTCCTCTAATCTTGTTGCCCAAAGGCTCTATGAGAAGTATGGCTTCTCCAGGATGGGGCTGCGCCGGGGCTACTACACGGATAACGGAGAGGATGCTGTGATAATGAGCACGGATACCCTTACCTCGGCTTCCTTCCAAAGCCACTTGCAGCGGCTAAAGCAAGCCCACGCTCAGAGATGGGGAAAGGCTGATTGCCAGATTGGCCAGTACCCCAGGCCACAGGGATGACGTACTAATCCCCCTTATAGCAAGCGTCTGCCCTTCGTAGGACTGCCTAGATTGGCCCCCTTATGAAAGCCGCTTGCCGTGCCTGACCAATGGGCTAGCATAATAGGACCTAAAGTACCACTTTCTGGTTCGCAAGTACTATTGACTTGGTCGTAAGGATGCCTGATATGATACAGAAGGGCTCATTGACATAAAGCAAGCAGCTTACCATGACACGGTGGTGCGATGGGGAAGATACGGGCTTTCCTAATTGAAAATCAGGTACTTTACCGCGAGGGCATGCGCATGGCGCTTTCCAAAGAAGGCGACATAGAGGTGATTGGCGAGAGCGATGATGGTGAAGAGGCCCTTGATCAGATCAAACACTTATCCCCTGACGTAGTAATCCTCGATTCCGAGCTACCCCACCTCAGTGGTCTTGATCTCACACGCCAAATCAGACGCCACTCACCCATGATATCGGTTATCCTTTTGGCACGCTACGAAGATGACGAGCAGCTCTTCCTCGCAATCCAAGTAGGAGCTGCTGGCTATCTTATCAAGTCAATCACCGGTCAGCATCTGGCCCATCAGGTGAGAAAAGCCTGCCAGGGAGAATACCCAATCAATGAGTGCCTGCTTACCAGGCCAGGGGTTGCCTTACGTGTCCTCAGGCAATTCCAAGACCTACTGCTGGTGGAAAAAGAAGTCGAACCCCTGATCTCACCGCTTTCGCGCCGTGAAACTGAGATTCTGGAATATATTGCCCAGGGCAATTCAAACAAGGAGATCGCTCATGCTCTTGGTATCTGTAACCAGACGGTGAAAAATCACGTCACCTCTATCATGCGCAAGCTTGCTGCCAACGACCGTACTCACGCAGTAGTACTGGCATTGCGCCATGGTCTGATCAGGGTCTATTAGTCGATGCCTTGAGCATGCTGAGGATTCTACTCGCAAAGGGAAATTTGCCAATACGAAAGATGGATAAAGCCAATGACAGGCGAAAAGCAAATCAAAGGCTCAATAAGCTCGCTACAAGATAGCATCCTCGCTTATGTTACACAGTGCCCCGGTGTCAAGCTCTCAGCCGTCGAAGGCGAGGTTGGAGCTTCGAGAACTGAGGTTGCCGAAGCAATCCACGACCTAATCAGCCAGGGGAAGCTGCGTAAAGAGGAAGAGACCAGAGAATATTACCCCTTCCTCTGGGAATAAACCACCTGCGGAAAGCCCTTTCAGTTTCCCGGAGAACCCTTAAAGCCCTACCATACACACACTGCAGACGCAGCGCGGCGGAACACCTCCCAGATTATGAGTAAGCCCCACCTTGGGATCTTTCATCTGACGAGGGCCAGCCTTGCCCTGAAGCTGCTTGTACATCTCGTACATCATCCTCAGTCCCGAGGCACCGATAGGATGCCCAAAACACTTCAGCCCACCGTCAGGCTGGCAGGGTACTTGACCATCGAGGTCATAGAAGCCAGCGTTGATGTCCTCTCCAGCCCTTCCCCTGGGTGATATCTGCAGGTCCTCATAAGTAACGAGCTCAGTGATGCTAAAGCAGTCGTGAACCTCCATCATGCTGACCTCTTCCCTGGGATTCTTTATCCCCGCCTCTTCATAGGCTCTGATCCCAGCATGATAGGTGCTCTCAACATGGGCATAATCATAATCGGTGTAAGCCGACTCCTCACCACTGCTTACCGCGATTTGAAGCGACTTGACATAGACAGGGTCAGGCCTGAAATTCTTAGCCATATCAGCTCGGACCACTATTGCTGCCGCTGACCCATCGCTCACACCGCAGCAGTCAAATAATCCCAAGGGCCAGGCGATTATAGGGGCTCTCATTATGTCCTCTATAGATATCTCCCTTTGTAGGTGAGCCTTGGGATTCAGGGTGCCATTATGATGGCTCTTCGAGGATATGTGGGCTAGTGTCCTTTTCCCCTCCTCAGGACTCAGTCCATACTTAGCAAAGTATCTGGTAGCCATCATGGCAAACATGCCGGGCGCCGTTGCATTAGGCCCAACACCCGCCCCTCCTCCCCCTGCAGGAAGGCCGCCATACCCGGTATCCTTAAGCTTCTCAACACCAAGCGCCAAACAGATGTCATGGATACCCGCAGCCACGGCATAGCAGGCTCCCCTCAGCGCCTCCGAACCAGAGGCGCACATATTCTCTACCCTGGTCACGGGAATAAACGGCAGCTTCAACGTCGTGGACAGAGGCATGGCGCTTACCGCTGTAAAATCGTACAGGTTGCCCTGCCAAGCGGCCTCAATATCCTTAGGCTCTATCCCCGCATCCTCCAAAGCCTCTTTGTATGACTCAACTATCAGGTCTGAAACGCCTTTCTCCCACAGCTCTCCAAACTTGGTGCAACCCATCCCCACAATTGCAACTTTATCCTTTATCCCCTTTTCAGCCATCTTTTTACCTCCTCTTTATCCTCGTGGCGGTGCAGCTTTCCACCAGTAATTGCTGATACCATGTAACTGATCGCGATACATCCTTCTAAAGCTCATCTCCACCGGCATATCTACACTAAGCTCTTCGAGCACACAATCAGTGACATCAAATATTGACCTCCCTCCCCCATCAAAGTCAATCATGCCGTATGCTTGAGGGGGATCGGGACTGAAAGCTAAGTTATCTCCAGTGTAAGTGAAAAGGCAAGCCTTCTTGTCAGAAAACCTGTAAGGTTCCATCTCATCAATGGCTTTACACGCGGGATTGGCACATACCCTCTGCGCTGGATATTGCGGGGTGCCACAGCGCTTGCATTTGGAGCCAACAAGGGACGTAACCCCCCTATGCTCCCGCCACAGCGCAGACAGTGAAGTAAATGGAGCCATAGCACGTGCTGTGGCCTCTAGAGGCAGCGTGTCTCGAAAGCGAGCGTACCTCTCATAAGAAGTGAGTGGCTTCTTTGACGCCAGATGCCCTTTTATTCCCCTCCTACCTTTCACCTTCTTTATTTCCTCAGTCACTTGAAAGTATAGAGCATCGCTGCCATTACCATAGCTGATGATCAGGATCTTATCTCCCGGCTTGGCATCCTCTAAGGCCGCTACCAGCATCATCAGCGAAAAAGCAGCCCCAGTATTGCCTATCGTGGTAAGCAAGGGATCCTGGACTTGCTCCGGCTCAAGCCTCATCCGCCTGGCTATCCTGCCATGTGTTCTGACATCGGGGCCATAGAAAGCTACCTTAGCAAAATCCTTGGCGCTCAGTTCATACTTGGCCATAAGCTTGGAAGCAGCTTCAGGGATGAATTTCTCGTATCCCTCATCACGTATAAACCGATCCTCCCAACTGCGAATGAAAGTGTCTCCATCCGCTCTCCAGACATCCATAAGGTCCGCAGAAATGCTATAACTGCCCTCCAGGCTGGCGATAACTCCTTCATCTCCCAAGAGGAAGGCGGCAGCACCATCGCCAAAGGCTTGCTCAGCGAGTCCAGCACCAGCCCCTAAACGGCAATCACTGGCGACGAGCATGACATTCTTTGAGTCTCCCTTGACAGCATCAATAGCTGAATTTAGGGCAATGGTACCTGCCCTGAGAGAACCGGTGAAGTCAGCAGTTCGAATGTCAGAGGGAAGATCAAGGGCGGTAGCAACTATGCCAGAAGCTTGCCTCTCTTTATAGGGTGAGGTGGTGGTGGCCAGATATAGACCGTCGACCTCTTCCCGGTCGAGACCATTTAAGCAATCCGTGGCCGCAGCAACAGCCATGGTAAGACAGTCCTCGTCATAGTTGGCGACAGCCTTTTCACCAGGCTGAGGCGCTGCAGGAGCTGCCCATCCGATAGCACTAAAGATCACCATTCGGTCTAACCGATACAGGGGTACATAAGCACCGTAAGAAGTAATCCCTACCATCTAGATCTCCTTTCCTTATAAATTGCCGCCAGCAGAATAACATAT
>JADFVG010000094.1 GCA_015222405.1 Chloroflexota bacterium | reverse complement strand
GCCCTCAAGCTCGGCGATTCGCTCCTGGGCATTGAGGATCAGCGATTCATATTCTTTAAGCTCAGGGGTGAAGAAGCGTTCCGCCCCCACCAGCGTCTGCTTGCGAATGTAATCGTCGGGAACCTGTGGCAGGTTGGGCTTCGAGACCTCGATGAAGTAGCCAAAAACCCTGTTATAGCCCACCTTGAGCGACTTTATCCCCGTTCGCTCCCGCTCCTGGCGCTCAAGGTTGGCAAGGTATTTCTTGGCATCCCTGGAGGCGACTCGAATCTGGTCCAGCTCCGCCGAGAAGCCCTCCTTAATGACGCCATCACCGAGGCTTGCTGGAGGTTCCTCAGCGATAGCCTGCGCTATCAGGGTGATAACATCGGGGCAAGGCTTCAGATCTGTCACCAGCCAGCCCAAAGCGGGGGAATCGGTCTCTGCCTCCATCGCTTCCCTGATGTCGGAGGCAACTTCAAGACTGCGACGAAGCGCAAGCACCTCCCTGGGAGTAGCGATACCGCTTCTAATGCGGTTCACCAGCCTCTCCAGGTCAGCGATGCGGTCTAAAAGAGCGATGGCCTTGGTGCGCTGCTCTACCCTGCTATGAAACCACTCCACAGCATCGAGTCGCTGCTCAAGAGGTGTTATGTCAAGTAGTGGCTGCCCCAGCCATCTCTTGAGCAGCCTGCCCCCCATCGCCGTCTTGGTGAGGTCGATTACTGAGAGCAGCGAGCCCTGGGTTGCTGCGAGGCGGAAGGTGTGAAAAAGCTCCAGGTTTCGTCTCGTCTGCGGGTCGAGGGTCATAAAAGATTCGGTGGAGTATGTTGCAAGCCTGGTAAGCTGCCCCAGCGCTCCCTTCTGCGTCTCGCCAAGGTAATGGAGAATGGCGCCCGCTGCTTTTATCGCCAATGGCAGATTAGCGCAGCCATATCCCTCCAGGGTTGAGGCTCCAAAGTGCTCCAGCAGAAGCTGGCGCGCTGTCTCCTGTTCAAACCACTGCTCATCGATGGGGGTTACCGGAGAGGGAAAAGATGAATCAGCGAGGTCGGAGCCATGAGGAGCGAGGACCTCGGATGGGTTGAGGCGCTCCATCTCAGCAAGAGCGTGCTCCCGGGAGACCTGGGTGGTGGCGAATTCGCCCGTTGTTATGTCGGCATAGGAGATGCCTGCCTCCTCCCCGTCTCCGACTATCGCCGCCAGATAGTTGTTAGCTTTCGCCTCCAGAAGCTGGGGCTCAACAACGGTTCCCGGGGTTACCACCCGAATAACGTCCCGCTCCACCAGCCCTTTGGCTTTGGGCTCGGTGAGCTGCTCGCAGATGGCCACCTTATAGCCCCTGTTTATCAGCCTGGCCAGATAGTTATCCAGGGCATGGAAGGGGATGCCGGCCATGGGAACTCGCTGCCCTTTGCCCATCTCCCTGGAGGTGAGCACGATATCAAGTTCCTTAGAGGCGATCCTGGCATCCTGGTCAAAGGTCTCATAGAAGTCGCCGAGGCGGAAGAAGACGATGGCCTCGGGGTATATTCGCTTGATCCTGAGGTATTGCTGTCTTAGTGGGGTCATCTCTTCGCTCTTGGGGTTATTCTACTAACAATCAACAGGTAAAGTAAATAGAGGATGGAGACATGTTTTAAGGAGATGGCTGAGGAGATGGCATTGAAGCAAGGAGTCACCCTGCTAAAGTTTCAGCTTGACAAGCCGCAAAGCTTGGTATAAGCTACCCACACAAGAAAGTCGATTGCGACAGGAATAGTTCTCACAGCAGAGGGACCCTCATGCGAGGTTAAGCCCTGCCTCGATTGATTACGAAAGACATACGCTAGTGTCAATGCTGACGACGAAAGGAGACGGTGACATGGCAGAAAAAAAAGAAGAGAAGACTTGTTTTGTTATTGCCCCTATAGGTGATGAGGGAACTCACATTAGAAAGCGTTCTGAACAGCTATTGAAGTACGTAATCAAACCGACGATGAAGGAATGTGGGTATCTAGCTATACGCGCCGATGACATAGAAAAACCGGGCATCATTACTTCACAGATAATTCAGCATGTCATGGATGATGACCTTGTCGTTGCTGACTTGACAGACCAGAATCCAAATGTTTTTTACGAGCTTGCCATCCGGCACTTTGTGAAAAAGCCTGTGGTTCAGTTTATCGAATCGGGGCAACACATTCCATTTGATGTTTATACAACTCGAACCATCCACGTGAACCATCTTGACTGGGATAGCGTCGCCGAGTTCAAGAAGGAACTAGTGAAACACACTCGTTCTGTGGAGGTAGACCCAACTGCAGTTGACAATCCAATCTCAGTCGCAGTCAACCTCGGTCCGCTTCTGAAAAGTGAGAAACCTCTCGAAAGAAGCATTGCTGAAATCATGCATACTCTTCAAACCATTCGATATGACATCGCCGAAAGAGCAATCTCATCCCCATATTCTGAATCATCGCGTCGTGCTATAAGCGAAATGTTCATCGCCCTCTATGACATTGCGTACATTTTAGCCATTGAAGAAGGCGAGGAGCTAACTCGTGAGCAGCTAGAGCGTGCTCTCGACCATCTTGAATACATTGTAAATAGGTTGAGAGTATTAGCATTGGAGTCTGGTATACCTCCTGAGGCCAGACTTTGGCAGGACGTCATGGCCCGATTGCGCCGATATCGTCACTAAGCCAATGCGGAGAACTAGCTCAGTTACTTAATCAGGACTTGGCATTGACCGGGATGATAGTGCAAGCAGAAATAGAGCACATCGACATATTTGTTGTCATACCAGAGGAGATGGTTGCGATTTCGAGCCGATTCAAACTTCCCTCACTCCTAGACCTCGAAGCCTACAACAAAATAGCCAAGCATGTGAAGGAGATGTGAACCTTAAACAGTTCCCTCTTCGAGGGACCCTCGTGACGGGTGCTAGACCCATCTCTACGAATTACCAGCTTGGTGCGCTGGCAATAATGGAGTAACGAGATAGAGTTATCCTCTCAGGGTTTCGTCGATGGAGGCGGCGGCCCTTTTGCCTGCCCCCATGGCACTGATCACGGTGGCAGCGCCACCTGTAATTCATTTTTGAGGCTTGGGTCGCTGAAGCAACATGGAAACAACTATACTGCTGTTAGCAAACATAAGGCTGTGTGAATTAACTTCCCACCCCTCGCCTTCAGGCATTGTAGCCAAGGCTTGTGGTAACTGGTCTGCAAATTCGGTAAGTGAGCGAAACAATGATGCTCGGCTGTGCTCCTCTTGGAAATTCGGTGTTCCAGAAGTTGGGTCAGGGGTAAGAAATTGAACTGCTATTCGGTATTCATACGGATGTTCCATAATGCTCCTTCCTAGGTTGCTATCATAATATCACGTGCATCGCTTAAGATGTTGATTCTACTAAAAATCGCCCCCGAGAACAATTTTTTCGCCCTTTTGCGCCTTTTCGCTAGACGCCTCGATTTATGAACCTAAAGGCCCCGCCAATTGGCGAGGCCCTTTTCCTGCTATGGATTAGACTATCCCCCCTCAGGGTTTCGTCGATGGAGGCGGCCCTTTTGCCTGCTCCCATGGCGCTGATCACGGTGGCAGCGCCGGTAACCACATCGCCCCCGGCCCAGACGCCGGGCTTGACCACAACATTGAGAAATCAGAGCATTTCTTTGAGCTGTTGGGCAATTCGCTTGTTATTCTCGTCCAAGACTTCGAGCAATGCTTCAAGCACGACGGCAATGTGGTGGCTGATAGTTTTTTCAACCCAATCGTATACTTCAGGGGTATGAGGTGGCTGCTGACTTTCTTTCTCGGTAATCTTCTTATCAATGAGATTTAGAAGCTCATTACGAGTTAGTCCAATAGTTTCCATAGCGGTTACCCCTTAATCAGTGAAGAATGTGTAACTTAATATAGGACTTTGAGGACAAAAAGGCAAGATGCAAAGCCCCGTCTGAAGCAAGGCGGGGCGATTTTTCCTATTATGGATAGGGTTATCCTCTCAGCGTTTCGTCGATGGAGGCGGCGGCCCTTTTGCCCGCTCCCATGGCGCTGATCACGGTGGCAGCGCCGGTAACTATGTCGCCCCCGGCCCAGACGCCGGGCTTGGTTGTCTTACCCGTCTCCTCATCGGCGACCACAGTGCCCCTCCTGGTTACCTCCAGGTCCTTTGTTGCTTTGGACACCAGGGGGTTGGGCGTGGTGCCCAGGGCCACAACCACAGTATCAACATCGATGGTGAACTCACTGCCAGGCTTGACAATGGGACGGCGCCTGCCGCTATCATCGGGCTCTCCCAGCTCCATCTCGTAGCATTCCATGCCTGTCACCCAGCCCTGATCGTTGCCGAAGAACTGTTTGGGATTAGTAAGGAGCTTGAAAATGATGCCCTCCTCCTTAGCATTCTCTTTCTCCTCCAATCGCGCTGGCATCTCCACCTCAGAGCGGCGATAAACGATATAAACCTCCTCAGCGCCAAGCCTCAACGAGCATCTGGCGCCATCCATGGCCACATTGCCAGCACCTATCACCGCCACCCTCTTCCCTGCCTTAATTGGGGTATCCCATTCAGGGAAGAGATAGGCCTTCATCAGGTTGGTTCGGGTGAGGAACTCGTTGGCGGAATAGATGCCGTTGAGGTTCTCACCAGGAATGTTCAGGAACATGGGCGCTCCCGCCCCAATGCCCAGAAAGACCGCGTTATAGCCGTTCCCCAGGAGTTCGTCCACGGTGAATGTCTTGCCCACCACAGAATCCAGCTTGATCTCCACCCCCAGCGACCTGACATAGTCCACCTCAGTCTGGACGATGAGCTTGGGCATCCTGAACTCGGGGATGCCATACATCAATACGCCGCCAGCTATATGGAGGGCCTCGAAGATGGTGACCTCATGCCCCAACTTGGCCAGGTCGGCGGCTGCGGTGAGCCCCGCCGGCCCCGAGCCCACTACCGCGATCCGCCTTCCCGTGGGCCTGGCGATTTCGGGCTTTTCCATCTCTCCCTGAGCCAGCTCCCAGTCGGCGACATAGCGCTCCAGGCGGCCAATGGCTATCGGGGCGCCCTTCTTGGCCAGGGAGCATGTGTCTTCACACTGGGTCTCCTGAGGGCAGACCCGACCGCAAATGCCGGGAAGGCTGTTCTTGCTCTTCAGGATTCGCACTGCATCCCTCATGTTGCCCTGGCGCACTGCATCGATGAATTCAGGAATATCAACCTCCACCGGGCAGCCATCAACGCAGGCTCGCTTGGGGCATTGAATGCAGCGGTTGGCTTCAGCCTGCGCCATCTCCGCAGTATATCCCAGGGCTACCTCATTGAAGTTCTTGGCCCGGACCAAGGGCTCTTGCTTGGGCATTGATATCCGGTTCAGATCCAATTTGGGCATAGTTCTATCTCTCGCTTCCAGACTTGCTTAGTTGCTCCCACCTCTCCAGGGAGCGTTTTTCCTCGTCAAGGTAAATTCTCTGCCGAGCGAAGAGCAGGTCCCAGTCCACCTGGTGGCCATCGAAATCGGGGCCGTCAACGCAGGTGAACTTGGTTTCGCCACCCACCTCTACCCGACAGCAGCCACACATCCCGGTGCCGTCCACCATGATTGGGTTCAGGCTGACAATAGTCTTGACCCCAAAGGGCTGGGTGGTCAGGGAGCAGAACTTCATCATCACCGTGGGACCGATGGCGATGACCCGATCGATCTTCTCATTGCCTTCCAGCAGCTCCTCAAGCGGCTCGGTGACCACCCCCTTGCGAGCATAGGAGCCATCATCGGTGGTAACTATCAGGCGATCGCTGACATCTCCCAGGCGGTCCTCCCAGAAAAGCAAATCCCTGCTTCTGGCACCCATTATGGAGATGACATTATTTCCCGCCTCTCTCAGGGCACGGGCGATGGGCACTATGGTGGCCACAGCAAATCCTCCCCCGACGCAGACCACGGTGCCGAATTTCTCGATGTGGGTCGGTAGTCCCAGAGGACCGGCAAAGGTGGCGATATAGTCGCCAGCCTCAAGCTGAGCCAGCTTCATTGTTGTCGCCCCCGCTTCCATGAAGACGATGGTGATGCTCCCCTCCTCACGATCCCAGTCGGCGATGGTGAGCGGGATGCGCTCGCCCTTTTCATCCACCCTTACGATAACGAACTGCCCTGCTTGAGCCTTGCTAGCGACCGCAGGCGCCTCGATCTTGAAAAGATGGATGGTGGGCACCAGGTCTTCCCTCAACAGTATCTTATACATCATTCACTCCTTTTTCGGGCAAAAAGAGGAGCAGCAGTATTCGTATTGAGGGAAACTTCAAACTGCTGCTCATTCATAGCCAAAGAAAAACTCGTGATTTTTATAACAATCCCCTATTAATCATACTACGAAGCATCGGGAAATTCAACCTCGCCAGTAACGATTCTGCTTATCTTGAGCCCCAGCCCTACGCTATAATTCATGCCCCTGTCTTCGGGATATATCTGGGCAGTGTTCGCAAGATAAAGACGGGAAATCGGCGTCTGGTGCTCAGGGATGCGGGAGGAATAGTTTCTGGTTATGATGGGTTGCCCTGCTTCCTCCCGGAAGAGATAGTGCTCTTCAATCCAGTCGGCGTCGAAGTCGGGATTGATTTTTCGAAGATGAGGCGAATAGTGGTCAAGAAGCCCATCTGCGTCTAATTGATAGAGAGGGCTATCCTTAGCCACATAGTTTGAGAGGTAAACGATTCGCCTGCCCCCGTAGTTATCTGGAGCAACGAAGTTGGTATGCTCAATAACAGCGACAAAAGGGATGGCAGGGTCGCTGATATTGAGCCAGTAGATATGGGAAAGGGGCTTCTTCAGCGTCAGGACGAGGCAGGTCGCCGCCTGATAGCACACCCCCTTCAGCTTGGTAGCGTAGTCCGTGGGTAACTGGGGCACCATGTTGAGGAAAGCGGGCGAAGGAATGGTGGCCACAATGGCATCAAAGGGGTGAACCCGCTCTCCCACCTCAAGCCCAACCGCTTTTTCGTCCTGGACCACGATTTTACTGACTGGCGATGAGGTATAGATCTTTCCCCCAGCGTCAAGTATTCGCTCTTGCAGGGCATCGATCAGCAGCCCAAAGCTTCCCTGAAGATAGCCAAGGCGCTCCTTGCCTCTGGTCCGCGATCCCAGGCGCAGGTGCACCTTGCCCCAGAGCCAAACCATGCCCACCTCGTGGAAGCTATCTCCAAATTTGTTCTTGAGCAAAGGTCCCCAGACAATCTCGTAGTTGCGCTTCCCCGCATATCTGGCGATCCATTCCTGGGCGGTATTCCCCTCAAGGTGAGGCCAGTTTTTATAGCGCCTGAGATAGAGCGAAACGAGCCCCAGCCGCGCGCGGTCGATTAAGCTTACTGGCTTGAATTTAATGAGGTGCCAAGGGGTAACAAAATCGTATATCCTCCCCTGGTGCAGGAAGCCGACCCTGGAGTCGAGCCACACCAGCTTTTGGCTTAGGCCCAATTCATCGATCAGTCGTATTATGTCAATATCGCTGCTGAAGATATGGTGGTAGAACCTTTCCAGGCGTTGCCCTGCCACCTCGAAGGCAGCCATCTGACCGCCAAGCTCAGCCTCTTTTTCGAACACCGCCACTTGATGCCCCTTCTTGCTCAGCTCATAGGCTGCACATAGCCCTGCTATACCGCCGCCAATTATGCCGATATTCATCCCATCCTGCCTTTCTCTGGACATTATAGTTTAGGAAGATATGGGCCGCAATCAGGGGCTGCTCTCAGGGAAGTAGGCGATGCCCTCGGTGATCCAGTAGGGGCCCGAGGTCTCCCGCTCAAGGAAATAATCCCACCACCTTATCCAGCTATCGGAGTCAAAGAAGCAGTATTCTCTATATTCCTCGGGAAACCACAAAAGCTGGAGAAATTCCTGCCCTTCCCCATATTCCCCCAGATAGGGCTGGGCAG
>JADFVG010000093.1 GCA_015222405.1 Chloroflexota bacterium | reverse complement strand
CTCGGGAATCCTCAACGACGTAGTGGTCCAGTTGGGTATCAACAATGTGAAGTTCACGACCCCCTGTTATCCTTACGACATGGGGCATGCCGAGATCGAGATCACGGGGAATCGGGAGACTAAATCAGGCGACCGCATTATCGTGGACTACAAGTGGCAGTTGGTGAAACAGGACGGCAATCCGGTAGTGGTGGGTGAGAACACATGTATGTTTAAGAAGACCTAGCCCCCCTCAGTCCGTTGGAGAGGCAGACTCCCATCGGAGGGCAGATTGCAAACCGATACCGTTAAAGCCGTTACAACACATTCCGCAAAATATGATCCTAGACCCCGGTGAACCTTTGTATTTCGACGACCGTGCTTCAGCGGTGCAACACTAGCGATACGGGGAGAGTATGCAGTCAGCAATAACAGTGAACCTTTGCTTCGCCGTACCTCAGGGCTTCCCGCCCTATTCAGAGACTTGTTCATCTCCAGTTTGTGGACGATTCTCCAAAGGGAAGCTTACTCCAAGTGAAAGCTGCAGATTACCTCATCCAGGACTGCTTCATCCTGTTCAAAATGGGCAGGCATGCTGAAACCCATGACAAAGAAAGCCTGAGTTCCCTGAATTACAATCACATACTTGCCTTTGAGAGTATAGCCCTCCATTGTTCCACTGAAGACAATTTCGTAGGCTGGGGTCCCGTCATCCAACGTTAGCTCACCTTCGGAAATCAACTCATAGTCACCCACATGTTGACTCAAGTCCTGGCTTAGCTGCGGTCCAAACTCGGCAAGGGTGGTTTCCTCACCCACTGACGATACACCGACACTTACACTGGGCAATCCCTCCACAGATGAAAGTGATACGACTTCGCCGGGGCGACCTGTAGGTGCCTCTATCCATCCCGCAGGGTAGGTTATGGAAAAACCATGCTCAGCGCTTATGTAGGTGCCTCCCATGCTGGGAGGTGGGGGTATAAAGGTATAACTCGGCAGGAGCTTGAAGCTATCCACTATCGCCTCTATTGTCTCCTTGCTCTGGTCAAAAAAGGCGGGCTCTCCCATGACTCCAACCCAGAAGCCCTGCTTCCCATTCACCAAGACGACAAACGTGAATCTTCCGACCTCCCCGGTCCCAAGATCTCCTTTGCCCGCTATTTCATAGCCGGAAATACCTTCGCCTATGGTAGCATCACCCTCAGAGATCAGTTCAAGCTGGGGTGTGGATTCCATCGCCTCTTTGACTTCTGTCACATAGTCAGCTAGGATAATCTCCTCGGTCTTGTATTCCACGGACACCATCGCAGAGAGACGTCCTTCAGGGTCTATGAATGTGAGATAGAACAGCGCCCCTAGGCTCTGTGCACTCTTGGTCCATCCCTCAGGATACTCGATGGAAAAGCCGTGCTCTGTGCTCTCATAAAGGGTCATGGGTGTGGGTGTTGCTGCTCCACCGCAGCCTGCTGTGAGCAATCCCATCGCCACAATAATAACCAGCAAGATGCTCATTTTCCCTCTTCTTACTGACATAGCGCATATCCTCCCTTCGTTTAATCTGAGTCCTTTTCCTACTCCTAAAGCAGATAACTAACCTCGAAACCCAGATAAGCAAATCTCGACCGCCAAGCGCTGGGCTTGACGTATCGGAGTATGGATACAGGGATAGGGTCCGTGAACACCCCCCCCCTGTAATCAATAGCCTTGTCACAATCCGCCCTATTGTTCAGAATTTCCGGTCTGTGCGCTTTCGGACGGCCGGGGAGAGGCTTCAGGCAAAGCTAACTCGGGCACCTCTCTGGGGGATGTTGAAGCCACTCAAGCTGGTTCGATAGGTCTATTCTGGCTACCAGGGGTGGACGAGTTCGGCATAGCCGACCCCGGAAACCGCCTCGCCAGTTAGGGTTCCAGATACGGTTGTGTTCCCCTCCCAGAAGTTTCCTCGGATCTCTTGCTCGGGATACCGGGCTCTAATCTCCAAATCCAGATCGTTAATCTCCTCTCGGAGCTGCCAGAGGATCCCATATGCCTTACCACTTTCCGGGGAAACCCACGAATCAATCTTCTCTAAGGTGAAATCCTGGGTGTGGTACACCGAGTTATCGGGAAACATGATCGTCATATCCTGGGAGTCAATCGATTCGTCGCGATTGACGATCTGCCAGAAGATGATCTCGGCCTGGTTATCGAGCTGGACGGAGAACCAGTCCCAGCCGCGCATGATCATGAAATTCATCCACTGATGATCCATCCAGCCGATCCCCTCAACATCTATCACTTTCCCGGCTAGTTCAATCTGACCTTCAACTTGAAGCCGGGTGAGGGAGTAGTAATAGGAGCTCCCATAAGTCCATTCAATCAGGCCGTCCCCGCCGACCAGCAGGTGCGGCTTATTCGAATTCAAACTTAGATCAAGGCTGATTTCGGTGCCATAGGATTCGAGGTGATAAGAAAGTGAATCTGGGACGGTCCGGAACCAGTGATCACTGGTTCCCCAGCGAAGGTTAAGGATTCCCTCAGCATAGTCTTGGGTGGAGTCGGCAACCTCGTGGTAAAACACCTTTGCCTCCAGGTCCGAAATCGAGAGAATCCTACGTCCGGAATTGAAGTAGGCCACCATGGCCCCATATTCCTTCCCCTCGGGATCGGCCAAGCTAAAATTTCCATACCACCACTCAGTTAAAATCCCGGGGTGGGACCCTTCATCTTCCGGGAAGTGAACCTGGGGTGGGCTGGGTGTTACTTGCTCTTCTCCGCCGCTACCACAAGCAGTTGTTGACACCAGCACGATGGCTAAAAGCGTCAATATAATGAGTCTCTTGACTCTCATTTATGGTCCCCTTTTGACAACCAACATTCAGACCAGCGAATATCTATGATGCTTAATCGAGGCGGGCTTTGTGCCCGACTAACAAAGTCCCTTATTAGGGGAACAACTCACAAGCCGGACTTGAAATGGTTGCAAGAGCTTGGTAATCGAACCCCGTGCACGAGTAGCATATAGAAACCTCGCCGGACTGTCAAGCCAAGCAGAGCATTGAGGGGTAAGCCTATGGAGCGGGCGAATGAGTGCCTGTGTGGCTACTGCGGGGCCGCGTTTAAGACTATCCCCTCTTTTGGGTCCTATGTAACAAATAGCCAAAAAGTTACTGATATGTTTCCCTGAGCTGTTCACGGTCTCAAGCAACGTTGGTGTTAGGATGATCGTAGGATAGCTTGAAAGACAGCCCAAATTCAGCAACCGCTCCTAGTGGACGAAGCCTGCAGTCGGGCGAACAATCCCAGTGCTCTTCTATTTTCCCCACCTGCCAAAGGATGCCCTGTACAGAAAACGGTCCCAGGAGGTGCCGAAAAGGTTGCCGAGCCGGTTCATATGCAGTATTAGATTTATCGCCTTAGCCTTTTCGGCACCATAGACTTTCTGGAGCCTCCGAGTGGCTTCGGTATCGGGGTTGCCGTCACAATCAGCCCAGTGTTGGGCGTAGATCAGCGCGATAGCCTCATCTTCGGGGCAATTGTCCACGCTGCCCACAAGAAGCGCGGCTATCTCCTCTTTCTCAATGCCGCTTCTCAGGGCTTCTCTGGTGTGAAGCCAGGAACAATAGCGGCACCCATACACTGCGGTAACAGCAAGCATCAGCCTTTCCCTGAAAGGGCGGGGCACCAGTTTCCCACCCATTGCCTTTCCGGTTAGCTTCCAGTTTCTCATTAGAAAGCGCATATCTACGAACAACATCATCCAGCTTCCGTGAACTTTCTTGCTCATCCTTGCTCCTCTACAGAACTATGTGCAGTTCAAGCACGTTTTCATTTACCAGAATTAGTTGCGAGCATATATATACTCGGGTTTGTCAAAATCGCTTCCCATACTCAGCCTGCCCGGATAACGTTGGTCTCCGCTTCTCAGATTCTAGGTCGCATCGCCTTCGCCGCACATTAGCTGGCCAAGGCACTCGAAACTGCTGGCATAATTTCTCTAGCAATGTGTACACGCACTGAGTTGACAGCTTCCTGGGCCAGTGCTGACAAAGGAGGCCGCACGTAAACCGGGAATCCATCAAGTCTCGCTCGCAGTCCGGCCTTGGTAGCTGCAATTTCGGAAGTATCCAGACGTGCCTGATACGCGTTCCAGACATCGAAAATTCTCTGCCACTCCCGCGCAATATCCTTCCGTCCTGCGATGAACGCCTTGCGCATCCCCACTAGACACTCCGGCACTGCATTCCCAGCAGCTGTTACCGATCCCTCTAAGCCGTTATCCAAAGCACTAAACGCGAGATAATCGCTCCCAAGAAAGATCTGAAGGTGGGGTTCAGCGAGTTTAAATTGCATTGCGCTGTCGAGATTCCCGCTTGAATCTTTAACTCCCCTGAGACGACTGAATTTCTTGCAAAGTGGGGTCACCAGCTCTGGCTTCAGCTCTATGTTGGTGTGCGCCGGAAAGTTGTAAAGATAAATTGGGAGCGTGGTCCGTTGGATTATCGATTCAAAAAAAGTCTGCAAGCCCGCAGCTGTGGCATTGGAGTAGTAATACGGAGGCAATACTAGCGCTGCGTCCGCGTATTCTGATGCATGCTCTAGAAGCATGACACAATCCTTGACCGCACAAGCGCTTATGTGAGCCATTACACAGCCAGGAAACTGGGATCGGCAATACTCCAGGACTGACCTTCTCTCTTCGAAAGTTAGAGAGGCGAATTCCCCCATAGTGCCGTTCACGATGATGTTTTGAACTCCGCACTCTTTGAGAAAGGCGAGGTATTCTCCGAGAGATCCAAAATCGATTTTGCCGGAGCGATCAAATGGCGTCACAATAGCAAAAATTGGGCCTTCAATCTCCTTCATATAGGTTTCCCTCCCTCGCCTACAGTTCGTTTCCCCCCAGTTTGTAGAGAACGCAGCCTTTTATCTCTATAGGCCACAGCAGAATACTTCCTGCCTCCTTCGATGTTTCGCCCTCTATTATCCGGCACTGTACCTCTTTTATCGAATAAATCGGCCCCCAGGTCCTGAGCTTTCCAGAGGAAATTCCTGAAACGGCTTTAACTCCTCAGCGGGCTGCGGAACGTCACGTGGCCTGGGGACCTCCTATGTCACGGTATGCTTCTTTCTCTCTTAGACTGATACGCTTCGTTCCTCTCCTTATTTACGAGGTATCGCTGATATCTTCCCCTTCTCCGGTATATACCACGGTGATGGGTACCACCAGTCACCGGGCTCAACCAACCCGTCTTCAATGAGGATGTGCATCAGGTTGTAGGGGAT
>JADFVG010000092.1 GCA_015222405.1 Chloroflexota bacterium | reverse complement strand
CTGAAATACCTCTCTCTACCCGACGAGATCGACCTATCAGATTTCGCTCTTGCTGATTACTATGCCCAGGCTGAGGTAGAGGTGACGGGCAAGGAACCAGGGACGACTACCACCCTGATCGGGGCGCCAATCGCCTATGGGGTCACCATCCCCAAGGATGCCCCTCATCCCGAGCTGGCGATCTCTTTCCTCCAGTTCCTCCTCGGTCCTGAGGGGCAGGCGATAATGGCTGATTGTGGCCAGCCGCCAATCGCGCCCGCAATAGCCAGCGACCAAGATAGGCTGCCTGTGGAGCTAAAGGAATTTGTTCAGCCCTAGCCAAGAAACCTTCACAGGGGGCTAAGCTCAGCAGGTGCTCTCACACCAGAGTTGGCCACCCGGGTGAAGGTCTCGACCAGTTGGGGGTCAAACTGGGTATTGGCACAGCGCCTCAGCTCCTCGAGCGCCTCTTGTGGGGATAACGTCTCACGGTAGGCGCGTGGTGTGGTCATAGTATCGTAGGCATCAGCAACGGCGATGATGCGCGCCTCCAGCGGAATATCCTCCCCTTTGAGACCATCCGGGTATCCGCTGCCGTCCTGCCATTCGTGGTGGTGTCGAAGAGCCGGTGCGCAGTCAGCCAGCTCAGGTGTGTGGCTGATTATGGTCGCCCCCAGCGCGGAGTGCTTCCTCATCATCACCCATTCCGCTTCATCCAGGGGGCCTGGCTTCCTGATCATGCTGTCAGAGAGCCCGATCTTGCCAATATCGTGAAGCAGGGCAGCGATGCGCAGGCGTTGAAGCTTCCTGCGCGACAGGCCAAGCGCCTTGCCGATAGCTACTGCGTGCTTTGATACGTTCCGAGAGTGCCCGTAGGTGTAATGGTCCCTGGCATCCACCGCTGCCGCCAGGGCGTAGATGGTGTTCAGGCTTGCCGCTTCCAGGTGCTCGACGGTCTCCCGTTCCATATCATCTTCTACCAGGACAGCATCAACCAACTCGAAGGCCAAACAGGTCTGGTTTCTGCCCCGCTGCTTGGCCTCCCGCATGGCGAAGTCGGCGCTATGGACCAATGCTTCCCGTGATAGCCCATCAATGGGATAGGAGGCAATGCCCAGGCTAACGGTAAGATTGGCGCTTGTAGATGCGACTTCCTGTGAGAGGGCTTGCTCTATTGCCTGGCGCAGGCGTTCTGCCGCCTGGTAGGCCTCACTGGAGCCTGTATGCGGCAGAATGACGGTGAACTCCTCTCCGCCATAGCGGCAGGCAATATCCACCTGCCTGGTATAATCGCGAAGTACTTGGCCTACCCGTTTCAGAACCTCGTCGCCAGCGACATGCCCGAAAAGGTCGTTGTAGATTTTGAAATGGTCAAGGTCGAGCATAATCACGGAGCACTCCCCAGCAAAGCGATGGACACGCGCCACTTCCCCCTCCAGCCGCTCCTGGAAGTAGCGGTGATTATAAAGCCCGGTCAGCCCGTCAGTAGCGGCGCTGTGGCTCATCTCAGCAAATAGTCTGGCGTTCTCAATGCCCACCGCTATCTGACTGGCGATGGCCTGGAGCAACTCAAGGTCCTCCTCGGTACACTCCTGAGGATGGCGGCAGTGAATGGTCAGGCTTCCAAGCAGGACACCCTTAGACCAGAGCCCCACAGTGGTGGATGATTGCACCCCCTCTTTTACCCCAGCTTCTCTTATCTTGGTCAGATTAGGCTCATTGTATAGCCTATCAAATGCAGCGGTGGGCTCTTTCCACCCCATCATTCTCTCAACTTCCTCCTCCTCCGCCCTTATTCTCCCGACGCTGGCAACAAACTCATCAGATAATCCTTTGTAAGCCTTGAGAACTATATCCCGCGCCACCTCGTCCACGGTGTATATCATAGCCGCATCCACTTCCATCACCTCGATCACCTTTTCTACAACGCCGTCTAGCATCTGTTCCAGGTCCAGGGTCTGGCTCACTGTGGCGGCGATGGCATGGAGCGCCTCCACCCGCTTGGTATATCGTTGATGCTCCTCATCCGCTTTCTTCCTCTCAGTGATGTCTCTGACAATGACCGCAAGGGCAGGTTCGCCCCCATAGTCAATGACCTTCAAGCTCATCTCAACTGGCACCCGGTCGCCATCCTTGTTCAGGAATGCCCCTTCCAGGCGCTCTCGCACCCGTCGGTCCTGCTCCACCCTTTGCCCTGTTTTCTGAGCGTAGGGGATGAATTCCGGTGGGGTAAACTTGCTAGCATCCTCTCCAATCAACTCCTTGGGCTTATAGCCCAAAATCTGGGCCATCTTGGCATTGGCAAAAACTACTTTCCCCCCCTTCGTCACCATGTAGCCATCGTTGATATCCTCCGCCAGCCGCCGGTATTTGGCCTCTGATGCCTCCAATTCCTTTGCCCTTGCCCTGGTCTGCTCAAAGAATCTGCCGTTCTCGATAGCCACCGACAGCAGCGGGGCGATCTCCTCCAGTATCTGTTGCTCTTTTTCGCCGAAGGCATTGGGCTGACAGCTGGAAAGGGTGAAGTTCCCAATGACCTCACCCCTGGAGAATAACGGGGTGCGGATGACTGACCTCATGCCCTCCCGAAAAAGGATGTCATCGGTCCTGAACCGCCTCTCTTCAGCGAGGTCTGTGGCAATATAAACCTTCTTGTTGGCGGCAATCCACTCAGCAGCGGTGCCTTTTAACGGGATTTCAATCCCCGAATCAAACTCAGACTCGACATCCACTGATAAGGCAAACCTCTTGACCTCATCCCCCTCAATCAGGGCAACGGCTGCGCGGTCGAAGGCAACCAGCCTCCTCAGTTGGCTGGTAAAGGTGTCAAAGACCTGGCGCAAGTCAAGACTGGAGGCGATGGTCTTAATCACCTCGTTGATGGCAGCAAGCTGAGTGTGCTCCTGCTTTTGCTCCTCAATGACGCTCATTTCGCGCCCCTTTCTCAAACTCAGGCTACAGCACGGTTTCCCTTATGTCAATCAATCTTTTGTACTATCGGCCAACCGCCAGGTAATCTGGAGACATCTTATAGACAAGGAGTTGAAGCACAACCGACGTCCTACAATAAATCAGAAAAGCCTCTCTCGGGGGAGAAAGGCTTCTTAGAACCATCTCTGCCTTCGGCAGCCCAGCCATCCTAGCTCCCTTGAGAAGCCTTAGACCCGAGGCTTTGCGCCCCCAACCTTTCGGTGGGTTTGCCTTTTCGGTGTTCTATTTGCTTTTATATGTCCTGGCAGCATAAATCAAGTCTTGCCATCTGTCAAGCCGTGGAGCGGAACACTGCGGGGCTAAGCCGGCGGTGTTGACCACCTCAGGCAACCATAGTATAATCTCCATTGAAAAGCGGAGCGCACGTTTGGAAGAGATAACCCTTTCGTTAAATGGATTGCAAGTAACCGGCAGACCTGGAACCACTATCCTCGAACTAGCTCAACAAAACGACATCTCTATTCCCACCCTGTGCTACGATCCCCATCTCAAACCTGCAGGTGCGTGCCGCGTTTGCCTCGTGGAGAACGAGGCTACTGGCGTCCTGCTGGCATCGTGCGTAACCCCCATTGCCTCGGGAATGGTGATCAATACTGAATCGCCAAAAGCAATCGAGGCGCGGCGAACTGTTGTTGAGCTTCTCCTTGCCAGCTATCCCGACGCCTGCCTCATCTGCGACGAGGGCAGCAGTTGCGAGTTGGGGAAGATCGCCTTTGACCTGGGGGTCGCTGAGGTTCGCTACAGCCCCATGAGGCATTATTACCCCATAGAGGATACCAATCCCTTCATCGAGAGGGACCTCACTAAATGCATTCTTTGTGGCAAGTGCATCAGGGGTTGCCAGGAATTACAAGAGGTGGGAGCCATCGACTATGCCTATCGAGGGTTTGATTCCATACCGGCAACCTCCCTTGAGGTGCCTCTGGAGCAATCGCCATG
>JADFVG010000091.1 GCA_015222405.1 Chloroflexota bacterium | reverse complement strand
TGCCCGTAAACCAGGCGCCGATTTGAGAGGGGACGGGCAAACACCTTCCGGGCAATGGCAAGGGCATCGGGGCCGCTGAGGCGGACAATCCCTATTCCGCCCTCACCAATGGGCGTGGAAATGGCAGCAATGGTATCCTGATACATAGCTATTTGACCGCCTAGTATACCTCTTTTGCCCCTGCTGAGCAAGAAAGGGCTCGTCTCGGCTGCCCTTGACAAACAGATCAGGGCCTGATATCATGTGCCGATATCATTAGCCGATAGTAATGGAGGCTGGCATGCTCAAGGATTTCTTCCTTGGCTTCGTTAAGATTCACATCCTGTACCATGCTTCGAAGGAGCCAATCTACGGAGTCGAGATCTTGGAGGAACTTGGTCGGCATGGCTACCGATTAAGCCCCGGGACCCTGTACCCAACACTGCACCGCCTGGCAAAGGAGGGCTACCTGTCTCAGCAAAGGAAGCTGGTCGGCGGGAAAGTTCGCAAATACTATGCCATAACTGATCAGGGTCTGGTTGCCCTCGACGAGGCGAGAAGAAAAATCACGGAGCTGGTCGACGAGGTGCTCGAGGAAGCATCGGATAAATAACATGAAACAAGCCGGCAATGAAACACAGAGCACGAGGCCCAGGGCCTTCGGCGTCAGCCGCAACGTCTTCTTCCTCGGCTGGGTGAGCTTTCTCACCGATGTCTCCAGCGATATGATCTTCAACCTTCTGCCCCTGTTCTTGTTCAACGTCTTAGGAGTGGGGACAGCAATCATCGGTGTTATCGAGGGCCTTGGCGACAGCGCCGCCACTGTGCTCAAGATTGCCAGCGGCTGGCTCAGCGATAAACTGGGGCGGCGCAAAGGGCTGACCATCCTGGGCTATGGCCTCTCCACCGTGGCCAAGCCCTTCCTATATCTCGCCAACGTCTGGGGGGCGGTGCTTGCAGTGCGCGTCGCTGACCGGGTGGGCAAGGGGATTCGCACCTCGCCCCGCGATGCCCTGGTTGCCGATTCCACTCCCCCTGAGAAGATGGGTCGCGCCTTCGGCTTCCACCGTGCACTGGATACCTTTGGCGCCGTTACTGGCATCGCTGGCGCCGCAGCCATCGTCTTCTTCATGCAAAGGGGAGAGCAGCTACTCTCACGAGACACCTTCCAAATGGCGGTCATCATCGGCGTCATCCCGGCGGTGCTGGCAGTGCTGCTCCTTATCTTCTTCGTTCATGAGCGCAGGGCATTTCGTGCCCTGAAGGAAAAGGTGAGCGCGGCACCGGGTAGGGGCTTCGACAGGCGGTTCAAGATTTTCCTGGGGATAATCGTCCTGTTCACCCTGGGCAACTCCACTGATGCCTTTCTCATACTGCGGGCACAGGACATCGGCATCTCCGTTCTCAATATCCTCCTGCTGCTCGGGCTTTTCAATCTAGTCTATGCCTCGGTCT
This sequence comes from Chloroflexota bacterium, assembly GCA_015222405.1. GTDB lineage: Bacteria > Chloroflexota > Dehalococcoidia > E44-bin15 > E44-bin15 > JADFVG01. Next base: position 3,786 of record JADFVG010000091.1, on the reverse strand, counting down.
CCTATCCCTCCGGGATTTTATCGGATAAACTCGGCAGGAAGGCTATCATTGTAGGTGGGTGGGCGATATATGCCCTCACCTATCTTGGATTCGCCCTGGCATCAGCATCGTGGCATGCAATCCCGCTCTTCGCCCTCTACGGGCTTTACTTTGGATTGGCAGAGGGGGTGACACGAGCCTTTGTCGCCGATGTGGTGCCCGAGGAGAGCAGGGGAACCGCCTATGGCCTGTATCATGGTGCTGTGGGGCTCACCCTTCTCCCTGCCAGCATAATCGCCGGTGTCCTGTGGCAGGTGATCAGCCCGGCAGCGACGTTCTACTTCGGGGCCGCCCTGGCCGGGACAGCGATGCTGGGGTTCGCGTTGCTGATTCGGCGGTAGCTAATAGAGGCAGCACTTGACAGCCAGCGAAGTTTGTGCTAGGCTTCACTTACGGCGCACGAGTCTCCTATGCAGGTCTCGTGAAAGTTTTTCGGTGCAGTAGTATTTGATTGTTCCCTCCTCAAGGGACCTCGGTAGCCGGGCCTTAGGCCCGCCTCGATTGATAACCAAAAACGTTCGCTGGCTCAACAGCTGGCGACCCACGTAACGGCTCTACGGCGCACCGTTCCCAGGAATCTGATGTCAGGTTTTACCTTTGGCAATTGCCGGACTAGGTACGGCGGGGGTGAGAAGTGAGAAGGACGATAGCGGCAGTAGCAGTTGCTACTGCGTTTATTGTTGCACTGGCCACGGTGACTGTTAGTGGAGCGTTCTCCACTGTGAGCGCAGACGCGCCGCCTATCCCGGGTGTGGGATCCACATGGACATATCTGGTCGACTATGAGGATGATACCAACGGGTACTACGAATACGACCACCCATTTCATTTCCATTTGGTGGAGCATAATGCGATGCCGCCGTCGGGGGTGTGCATAACAACCCCGCCTGCGGTCCCCAGTTATCATTTTCAGATTCACACCTCGCCCGATGCCGGTTGTCCTGGATGCACCGTCCCGACTCGGTATGTTCCTGGTGGAACCCCGATACAAACCGTAGGGCCCTACGAAGTCTATGCAAGCATGAGCGACCTCACTCTTCAATGGCTGGTTGTTCCTCAGTGCTTGTCGAGCATGACGCCGATGACAGCCGAGCAAGCTCGCGACGACTATACTGGTACGCAGCCCGGTCGGCCGTACATTGCCGGTGAAAGCTGGTCCTTCACTAGGACACAGTATACCTTTACGAGTAGCAGCTGCCTAGCTCCACAGGGGGGGACTTGGACTTGCACAGAGACAGTAGAAGCCGTTGGGGTGACGGTTACGGTGCCTGCGGGTACATTCTCTGACTGCGTCCACATTACGACGACCTGCGAGGGGGAGTGCCTCAGCGAGGTCTGGTGGTCGCCAACGGTGATGGGCGCCGTGAAGTGGGTTTACCCAGAGAGCTATTATAATGGCATCGAGACCTGGGAGCTAGCGTCCTATACGATTGCACCTCCCACACCTCCCGTCGGCGGGACCATAGTCCCAACGGACAAGCTCGGGCTGGTAGCGCCCTGGATTATGGCAGCAGCACTGATAGTGGCTGCTGGCGTGTCGCTGGCGGTGTGGAACAGGAAGCGGGGAGGTGAAAGAGCATCAGGGCGGTGACCTGCAGCCTTAGGTCTCAGCTGATACCACTTCCCTTTCCAAGGCTGGGTATTTCAGCCCAACGTTATATTATCTATCAGCCGCGTTTTGCCGATCCTCACCGCCATGGAAACCAGAGCAGTGCCCTCGATCTGCGATAGCTCCTCCAGGGAATCGGGGTCGGCAACGCTGACGTAATCGATCTTTGCCCGGGGCTCCTTCTGGATGAGTGCGCTCATCTCCTGTCTCAGGCGCTCAGCATTTCTTTCGCCCTTACTCCATAGCTCCTGAGCAAGGGATAAAGCGTTCCACAGCACAAGGGCAGCCTTTCGCTCTTCGGGATCGAGGTAAGTGTTGCGGCTGCTCATCGCCAGGCCATCAGGATCCCGAACTGTGGGCACAGCGACGACCTCCAGGTCCATATTGAGGTCGGAGACCATCTTCTTGATGACTATAAGCTGCTGAGCATCCTTCTGCCCGAAGTAGGCCCTGTGGGGCTGGACGCTATTGAACAGCTTGGCGACTATGGTAGCCACACCCCTGAAGTGACCAGGACGAAAAGCGCCCTCAAGCCTGTCGGTGACCTTGTCAACCTCGACCCACGAACTAAAGCCCTCAGGGTACATTTCTTCAGCCGAAGGCATGAATACGATGTCGGTGCCCTCCTTCTCCAGCAGGGCGAGGTCGCGCTCAGGGTCACGGGGATAGGCGGCAAGATCATCCTTAGGGCCGAACTGGGTGGGGTTGACGAAGATACTGACGACTACAGTCTTATTCTCGGCTCGCGCCTGCTGCACCAGGGCGAGATGCCCTTGATGAAGGTAGCCCATGGTGGGCACGAAGCCAACCGGGGATGGCATCCCTTTTCTCAGCTTCCTGTATTCACCAATCTCAGTGACAACCTTCATCTACCTACCTAAGCGGAGCGAGCCAGCTCAGCAATGATCTTCTCATCCATGGTGTAGCTCTGCTTTGCCGTAGGGAAGCTACCCGCCTGCACCTCAGACACGTAGTCGCCAACAGAGGTCTTAATAATGTCTGCGAGCCTGGCATATTGCTTGGCATGCTTAGGCACGAAGTCGGTGAAAAGGCCAAGGATGTCGCTCACCACCTGAACCTGACCATCGCAGTCAGGGCCAGCGCCGATGCCGATGGTGGGAACGCTCACCCTCTCTGTGATCAGCTTGGAAAGGGGAGCAGGAACCGCCTCCAGCACGATGGAGAAGGCCCCTGCCTGCTCCAGCGCCTTGGCGTCATTCAACAGGCGCACTGCCGCCTCAGGTGTCTTGCCCACCACCTTGAAGCCACCGAGCTGATGCACCGATTGCGGGGTAAGCCCGATGTGACCCTGAACCGGGATGCCACATTCCACAATCCTTTTCACCTTGTCAGCAACTGTCTCGCCTCCCTCCAACTTCACCGCCTGTGCCCCTCCCTCCTGAATGAAGCGGCCGGCATTGCGCAGGGTATCATCGACAGAGGTATGGTAAGTCATAAACGGCATATCGCCCACCACCAGAGCCCGCTCTGTCCCGCGCACCACTGCCTTGGTGTGATGGATCATCTCGTCCATGGTCACAGGAATGGTGGACTCATAGCCCAAGATCACCATCCCCAGGCTATCACCGACCAGGATAAGCGGCACCCCGGCCTCATCAACCAGCTTCGCCGTGGAGTAATCATAGGCGGTAAGCATGGGGATTTTTTCGCCCTTCTGCTTCATCTCCTGCAGATCAGTGATAGTAATCCGCATCTTGGCCTCCTCAAGTAAGGAAATACCTCTTGGGATCAAAGAGCCTCAGTTGCATCAGCTCCTCCTCAGTGGGAGGGGAGACCTCCTTGACCCTGGGGGATACCTTAAGCTCCCAGCTACAGCTCTCCTTTATTTGATTTATCTTCTTCTCCATAGTGGGCAGCTTGGGGTCGGCGAAGCATTCGGTGAGAGTGAATTCCCTATCATCGCCAAGCTTTTCGAACACACCCATGGTGGAGACCAATGTGCTCACCCGCTCCCCGGGGCAGGTGATGTAGGGAACCTGCTCCAGGTAACGCCCCCTCGATTGATGAACCAGCACCACCACCTCACTAGCGGCACTAGCAACATCGTTGGCGCCACCTGAGCCCAGGAGGTAAAGCTCACCCGGTATCTCGGTAGAGTTGATATTGCCGCACTTATC
>JADFVG010000090.1 GCA_015222405.1 Chloroflexota bacterium | reverse complement strand
GGGGCCCAAACTCTGTTCTAGCGATAATATCATCTTGAATAGACCTGCCCAGATCGGTGAAGAAGGCACTGTATCCAGAGACTCTGACCACTAAATCCCGATAGTTTTCCGGATGCTTCTGGGCATCTTTCAGCGTTTCGCTGGAGACCACATTAAACTGAAGGTGCATTCCACCCAAACGGAAATAGGTTTTGACCAACGAAGTGACCTTTCTCAGGGCATCATCATCCTGCACAAGGGATGGAAGGAGTCTGAGATTCAGGGCATCCCCATTCGATATTAGCCTGTGCTCCAGTTTGGCCGCAGATTTGAGCACCGCTGTTGGACCTTCGTCTTCTCGGCCGTTGGATGGCGATATGCCATTGGATACCGCATCCCCCGCCTTTCTACCATCAGGCGTGGCACCAAGGAAAAGGCCATCGAGGACATGGGTTCCATAGGAGTAGAACGATGGTCTGAAGTGCCCTCCCCTTATGCTTCGATGCTTGCTCACCTCGCGACAGAAGAGTTCCACAATCTGCTTGGCTATCAGGTCCACATAGTTGTCATCATTTCCGTATTTGGGGGCTCGGTTGATCACCATTTGTCGCATGTTCTCCTTCCCCCTGAAGTTGGCTCCCAGCAGCTCCATCAGCTCAGACATTGTGAGCACCTCATCCTCAAAGACAAGTTTTTTGATTGCTGCCAGCGAGTCAGCGGTTGTGCCCAGCCCCCGTGCTGTGATAGAGCCGAAGTTGTACCGTGCTCCACCCTCGGTTGCGTCCTTGCCGCTTTCAACGCAGCCTGTTAGAGTGGAAGAGACGAAGGGTGTGGGGAATTCTGCCTGGTAGATGGCATCTTTCGCATTCACGGCATCAGCCGCCATCTTCACATTATGCTCTAACTGTTGGCGGAAGGCGTCCATCACTTCATTGAAGGACGTGAACTTCTTGGCATCTCCTGTAGCCAGCCCTTGCCTACCCATAAGGCGGTAACCGCCATTGGTAAGCACCATCTCTAAGACCCCTCCCAGCTTGAGATCGTTGCCCCCAGTGCAGGCAAAGGTGTCCCCGGAACCAGCAGGTTCGACGCAGCCAACGATGGCATAGTTTCTGGCGTCTTCCAAGCTGTATCCATCGCCGAGCAATGCTGGGATGATCACCTCGTCGTTGTAGAATGCTTGCCCCGAAGTTGACCTATAGACCTGGCATGCCCTCACCAGGAAGTCCTCGGGGGTTTTGCTATGAATCCTTATCGCTAGGTTGTTGACCACTGCGGTCAGCTTCTCGGATGCTTCCAAAAAGATGTAGGATAATTCGTTGGTAGCATCCTCACCATCTTTCGTCTGCCCCCCTATGGTTATTGGCTGTGGGCTCGTGCCCAGGGTGCTCGAGGTCTCTACCCCAGCTTCAGGCAACAAAAGTATGTTTGATGTTAACTTGAGATCTAGCTCCTCAACAAGCTCCTCCACCCCTTCTTTGGTGATCTTCCCCACCCCAATATCCTTCTTGTAGAAGGGATAGAGGTATTGATCCACCCTTCCCAGGGCGAAGGTTCCAGCCATACCGTAGCTGATCTGGGCCATCACCTGGGTAAACCAGAGGCACTGCATTGCTTCATAGAATGTTCTAGGGGGGTTGGCAGGAACCCACCGACAATTTCCCGCTATTTTTAGCAGTTCATCCCTTCTTTTTGCATTTGCCTCCTTCTCCGCCAGCTTCGTTGCCTCCTGAGCAAACCTCTGAGCGAAAGCTATAGCAGCATCACAACAGATGATCACTGCCTGGAGGAAGTCTATTTTCCTTTTGTCATCCGGGGTTGGATTTGCTCTCTCTCCTTTCTCTAGGTGCTCCTTTACCTTCTCCTTGATTCCGTTGAAGCCTTGACGGATCACATTCTCATGTCCCAACACTAGATGCCCTTGAACATCGAATATGTCGATGGCAAGGTTTGGGCAAAGCCTACCGATCTCCTCCAGGAGCTTTAGCGTCCTGAGATGTACCCCTCCATAGCCCCTCACTATTCTAAGCGAGTGGCGCATTCCAAGGCGTAATCCACTTTTCAGCAGGTCGAGTGGTCCGAATTTTACCTTCATTAAGCCCCTCTCAGCCCATAAGGAGGCTTTCTTATCTCGGATGCTTCTCCCTTTCCAGTAGGGCAGAATTTCCTCCCTTAAGGCCCTCTTATCTTCCTCGCTTATCAGAAAAGGGCGTTTCCTCTTTCCCATGCTATCCATCTCCAGCTTGAGGACAGCGTTAATATCCCCACGCTCTACAGGAATTACTCCAGCTAGGCGCTTGCTCGTTCTGTTGCCAACGATGAGCTCCTCTTCGCCGATGTAGATGGTCATCTCAGCGAGCGTCTTGGCCAAGGCCTTTGCGGCCCTTATAGCTGGTGGCTGCCCCTCCGTTTCCTTGTAGCTTTCCGTATAGAGGCAGGCCCTCTCGATACAAACCTCGTAAGGGGAGGAAAGGAGCTTGTCTTTCATCCGTTCGATTCTTGAGCTAGTTGCTTGAGGTGTTTCCATCTTTTAAAACCCTTCTACGCTGCAGTATTGCGTCCTGTCGATGGTCTCGTCCTGGACTTCCCGGAGAGATCGGTAAATAGGGCGCCAGATCCGGCGATCCTCACCAGCAGCTCGCGGTGCTTTTCTGGATTCCTTTGGGCATCAGTTTGACCTGCGCCCCCGCCTCTTTCATCCCTTCAAGGAAGGGGGCCAGGATCAGAGCTGTGTTGGCCTTGTCCATCTTTGGGCTGCAGTTGAATGCCAGGACTTTCATATTTCCCTTCCCCCTTCTTGGGTCAAGGATTCCCCAGGGACGGGTGATAACCAGCCAGTTTCGGTCAACGGCAGCATGGACGCTGCTCTTTACCTAATCTGCTCTGGCTCGTGGCAATTCTACCATCTGCACTAGTAGCCGTAAAGGCTGCTACACATGCCTCGAATCCATTGAGGAGAATCACGAACCGAGACCCCCGTCCGGACAGATTAGACAAAACGCCCTAACGTGCAGAATTTCCGGTCTATGCGCTTTCGGACGGCCGCGGAGAGGCTTCTGGCAAAGCTAACTCGGGCACCTCTCTGGGGGATGTTGAAGCCACTCAAGCTGGTTCATGGGTCTATTCTGGCTCCTAGGGGTACGAGTACAAACTCTTGACAAACGTGTAGTTTTATGGTACACATTTGGCGACTGCCCAGGCGCTATTCAGGGTATCCCTATTAGACTTTGGCTGCCTTGGCACTGAAGTAAAACCTATCATGGTTCCGCCAATACCATAGAGCCAGTCGGGCAGAAGAGATAATGGAGAGGATGGCACACCAACAATGCGTAGAAGGTTAATCCGGACAGCGATAATAATAATAACTTCCATACTGGCCCTAATGGCGGTGTCATGTTGGGCATGTACGTCTCGAGACGCTGGCGCCCCTGAACTCGTATTCGCAGTCTTTGGTGACAGCCGAGGTCCCCTTTCGGGCCCGCCTGTTTCACCCGTCTTTGATGAAGTGCTCGAGCGGGTAAATGAAACTGATGCCTCCTTCTGCATTCATACCGGTGATTTCTATGTGGGTGCGCCTGGAAGCGAGGAGAATAGTAGATGGCAGGCAAATCTCTTCCTCGAGAGAATAGAACGACTGGAAATTCCCTGGTATCCGGTCATGGGCAACCACGAGGCTGACGGTCTAGGCTGGGCGGTGTGCCAGGAGCTGGTATTCGAAGGCAAGCCGACATACTACTCCTTTGATGTGGATAACTGTCACTTTGTAATACTGGACGTATATATACCTGATGCTTGGACGTCCCTATCCCCAGAGCAAATGGCTTGGCTAAAGGATGACCTCGAAAATACCGGTAAGGCTCACACCTTTGTATTTCTTCATCCGCCACTATACTCAGTAATGGAATTTAGTTACTCTCTCGTTTTCAACGTCGAGACAGAGGT
>JADFVG010000089.1 GCA_015222405.1 Chloroflexota bacterium | reverse complement strand
GCCAGCTCCTAAGTAAGTGTTATACAACACTCATCATAATCCCATGATCTTGATCAGTTCCAGCACTGCATTTGCTGATTTTTTCAGTGCGGCATCTTCCTCAGGAGTCAATTTGATCTCAACTATCTGCTCAATGGCATTCTTGCCCAATTTGACAGGAACCCCTACAACAACCCCATTGATGCCATATTCTCCCTCCAAATAGGCGGCGCACGGCAATATCTCCTTTCTGTCGAGAATTATGGCATCCACCATTTGAGCTGTGGCTGCCGCCGGAGCATAGAAAGCACTACCAGTCTTGAGCAAGCTCACTATTTCACCTCCACCCTTAACTGTGCGCTCCACCAGACCATCAATCTTCTCTTCAGGCAGAAGCTCGCTAATAGGAACGCCACCGACTGTACAAAGCCTGGTGACTGGCACCATAGCATCACCATGTCCACCCAGAACGCAGGTGGATACGTTCTCCACCGAGACATCAAGCTCCCGCGCAATGAAAGTTCGAAACCTGGCACTGTCGAGGATGCCTGATTGCCCAAGTACCCTATTCCGGGGGAACTTGCTTATATAGAGAGCCAACTGGGTCATGGCATCCAAAGGATTGGCCACCACGATGATTGTGCAGTTAGGTGAATACCGGACAACTCCCTCGGTTACTTCCCGGACGATTTTCATGTTGGTGAGCACCAGATCGTCCCGGCTCATTCCTGGTTTACGTGGTACACCCGATGTGATGACCACTATATCTGAATTGGCAGTTTCTTTGTATTCATTAGTTCCGGTGATCTTGACGTCCGAATCGATTATGGGGGTGGCTTCCAGCATGTCGAGCCCTTTGCCCTGAGGAAGCCCTTCAATTACGTCTAGCAACACAATGTCTGCATAGCCCTTTTCGGCAATCCTGAAAGCGCAAGTTGCACCGACATTTCCCGCACCAATTATGGAGACTTTGCTTCGCACTACACTTACCTCCTTGTTGATTCCTTTATCTTGCCCCCTTAAGCACTACGAGAGGTTCAAGCAATAACAGCCAAGACGTCATTCGTGTGCACCGAAGCCCCGGGCCCGAAGTTGATTGCTTTAACCACTCCGTCAACCGGGGCAGGAACATTGTTTTGCATCTTCATTGCCTCCAGGATGAGTAGCGGGTCACCAGCCTTTATTTTATCGCCGACTCTAACCAAGTAGCGGATGATCATACCTGGCATAGGCGCAACCACCTTCGTTCCTTCAGCAACTGCAGCTGGTGGGGATTTCTTCTCCTCGACCTTCCGGGGTGCTTCCGTAATCGTAGATGGGGCAGGTTGGGGAGCAACGGCACTTGCGCGCGGAGAAACAGAGACGGTTGGCGACCCTCCCACAGCTTCCACATCCACTTCATAGTACTCACCTTCAATGAAAACATTGAATGTCCTCACACCAGGCCCCTTTTCAGGGACCACTTTCTCAGATTTCTCCACCAGCTTGCCGGCTTTCGCTTTAGCGATAAGCTCATCCTCTTTCTTCACCTGTTCCAGAGTTTTCGGAGCGCGAGGAGGCTTCCAATCATCAGGAGGAGTTTTGTCTATGCCGTATTTGTACTTCAAGAAACGCGCCCCAGTGGTGGGGAACAGAGCGTAGGTAACCACATCCTGAATATCCCTGGCAAATTCCTTGGACTCTTCCTTGGCTTTCTGCAGTTCAGGCTCCAGCATATCAGCAGCCCGCCCCTTGATCGGCTCTTCACCCCTTTCGTAACCCTTGAGCACCATCTTCTGGATATTCTCGTCAATCGGCGCCGGCGGCCGACCATAGAGCCCATAGCAGTAATCCTTGGTTTCTTTGGTGGTCATTTTATAGCGTCCTATCAAGACGTTCTGCACTGCCTGCACACCGACGATCTGGCTCGTAGGCGTGACCAAAGGCGGATAACCGAGCTCTGCTCTGGTCCTAGCAGTTTCCGCTCGCACCTCATCCAGTTTGTCCAGAGCATTGGCCTGCCTTAGTTGCGAAACCAAGTTCGTGGTCATGCCACCTGGAATTTGGTGCACCAGCACTCCGGTATCGATGACCGACATAGCCGATGTATCTAGGAAATCCCTATATTTGGGGGCAAGCTGTTCAACCATCTGTCCACACTTAGACAGCTGTTCAATATCCAGCCCCGTATCTCTGTCCGTTCCGTAAAGGGCAACGACCAAAGGTTCGACGGGTGGTTGCGATGAACGCAGTGCAAAGGGAGACAAAGCAGTATCAACGATGTCAACTCCGGCCTCGATGGCCTTCAGCACGGACATGGAAGCCTGCCCGCTTGTATAGTGGGTGTGGAGCTCAACAGGAACCCTTAAGCTTTCCTTAAGGGCCTTGATTAGTTCATAGGCGTCATAAGGCGAGATAAGCCCAGCCTGGTCCTTAATACAAACGGAGTCGGCGCCCATATCCTGAAAGATGAGGGCTTTCTTGATGTAGTATTCCAGATTGTAGACCGGTCCGCCCATTCTTGGCTGCGTAAGCGAGTAACAAATAGCCGCCTGGTAGTGTCTGCCGGCCTTCTTAATCGCCCTGGCCGCGCGTTTGTGATTACGTTCATCATTCACAGCATCGAAAACGCGGAAGATATCAATGCCGATCTCAACAGCTTGTTTCACAAAGGCATCGACCAAATCGTCAGGATGGTTTCGATAGGCGACCAGATTCTGTCCCCGCAAAAGCATCTGTAGTGGCGTGTCGGGCATGAGCTTCTTCAATTTGCGGGGTCTATCCCAGGGGTCCTCGCCCAGAAAACGATGCGGTACATCAAATGTCGCGCCACCCCAGACCTCCATGGAATAGAAGCCACACTTATTCATCTCAGGGGCCATCCGCTCCATATCCTCAGTTAGCATCCTTGTAGCCAATGTGGATTGATGGCCATCACGAAAGGTCGTGTCACATATCCTCACAGGATTCTTGCCTTTCGGCCTAGCCTTCACCTTATCAGCGGTCAAATCTTTAGCCAATATCCTGCCTTTTCCTACTCCGTTCATAGATTACCTCCTTTCGCTGATGCTGAGCCCTGCGGCCAATCACTATGAGCGCAGAGAAGAACCTTCACCTTTGACCAGCATCTTCTTTTTCACTTCGTTGACGATCACAGCTTAAGCCCGGCGTAACAGCTAAATACCATCATCTAGGAACAATTCTCCGCTGCCACAGCATACGCATTCGCATTATCTCCTCACGCCCGGAACTGCGCCACGAGCTTGAGACCTCTGCCGGCCTTCGCTGAAACATTGTCGGCCTCAGAGCCCTTTCTTCCTCTTCTAAGTACGCGGCCACCGCAGCGGTGATGGCAGCTACTGTTCCTTTCTCGCTTTTCAACTGATCCCTTGCCTGAACCTCCTTACACAGGAATGTTTCCATGCTTCTTTGGGGGTCTGGTCTCTCGTTTGGTAGAGAGAAGCTCAAAGGCACTGATTATCTTAGGGCGGCTCTCCCGGGGCAGAATGACCTCGTCAACGTACCCCCGCGAGGCAGCAATATAGGGATTGTACAGGACATCACGATATTCCTGCATCTTCTCCTTCTCTTTTGCCTTAGGATCCGACGCAACCTCCATTTCCTTGCGGAAGATGACCGGCGTCGCACCTTCAGCACCCATCACTGCGATTTCCGCTGTGGGCCAGGCGAGAACAAAATCAGCGCCCAAGTCCTTGCCGCACATGGCAAGATATGAGCCTCCATAGTCCTTGCGGATGATCAAGGTGATCTTAGGAACTGTAGCTTCAGAATAGCACCAGAGAACCTTGGCACCATG
>JADFVG010000088.1 GCA_015222405.1 Chloroflexota bacterium | reverse complement strand
TTTGCCACCAATCGGGTGAACCTCGGCGGCAGTTCCACCTGGAAAAGCTACCTCACCTGGGGACAGGACCGCCTAGCCTCCTTCCTCCGCGCCTTGGCCAAGCACAGCCGGAAAAACAGGGTGCGCGCTCGTCGCCTCTACCGTGCCTACCAGCCAGGGGCGAGCCAAACCACTGATTGGGGACCTTAGGAGGTAAACGATGACCACAGCACAGGAGAATATACGAGCTGGGCTGAGCAAACTGAAGCAGGGATTGCCCTTAGAAGCATTCGCCATCGTTGGCGACCGTGAGGACCCTGAGACCTGGAAGCTCCCCCACCATACCCGGGCCATCTTCCGCGCACTGGCAGGAAAGCTGGACATCGAAAGGACTGTGGACTGGGATCGCATGCCGGCTGCGGTGGCGGCCCTCTCCCCCGGCGGCTACCGAGGACAAAGGGTTGAGGCCGCCGTAGAGCAGATACTTCAGGCAGCGCGACACCTCGCTGCCCACTACCAAAAGGCGAATAAGGAGCTTCCCCATGCCTTGGAAGCGCTGATTGAGGGAGAGGGGTGAAGAATCTATCGAGCACGCTGCTTGAGGCCCAGAAGAGCGAGTCCAGGCTGCCCTACGTCAAGGTGGAGGTGGTGGAAAGGGTGGGTGGGGTCACCCGGCTCATCTGGAGTCGGCTTTACACCGGGAGCGAGCCCGATTTCTATCATGCGGCCGCCATGCCCGGCGATGGCTCATTGGTGCGGCTCAGGGTTGACCCCAACACCCACAACCTCTACCGGCAGCGGGTGACCAGCCCTGGCCCTGAAAGCGATTTCTCCTCTTGGACGCTATGGTCTAATTCTACCTGCGCTGTCGCCCTGACCTCTTATGGTCAGTATGTAACCTGCCTGCGTGTCAACGAAGGTGGCTGGGTTTACGAGAGCCACAGTAGCGACTATGGTCAAAACTGGAGCGATTGGAGCTATTTCAACTTAGGTTCAAGCCCCGCTGCCGATGTCCGTGTGGCAGTAGCCTATAAGAACTCGACTACCATCCTCTTCCTCTTTGCCGCTGTGGGCACCCTATACCGACGCTTGCGGGAGGGCGATGACTGGGGGTCCTGGGCGCCCTGGACAAACAGCCTTTCCTCCATCAGCGGGGTTTCGGTGGTCTATCAGGGGGACTGGAACGTAATCGTCAGCGGGCAGGATAGCTCGAACAACTACAAGGTTTGCACCTGTGTCTACGGCGATGGCTATTCTGCCCCCCCGGGCACCTGGTCCCCTTTAGCCGAACTCACCCTCTCCAGCGCCGGCTCGGGGGTGGAATTTCACTACCCATACCTTGCGTTCCCCGACGTCTTCCGCGCCTTCTTCGTCGAGAAGTATCAGGGGCCTGATGTCTATAGTCGTCCCTTGTGGTCCCATTCCTTAGCCACCGCCGATTTCATCTCCAATCTCTGGCGCGAGCCGGTCCCGTTCAACCTCTCCAGTAGCCACGGCGTAGCCATCACCCATCATGACTCCTATGCCTGGCTCTCCAACGCCCTTGGCGTGTGGCGGGCACCGCTTTCCCCCGCTGCCGTGGAGCTCACCGATGATGTGATCGAGATTACCGCCGTGACCGAGCCTTTTTCGGGCAGGGTTGCTGTGGTGCTTCGCAACGATGATGGGCGCTATAAAGAGCCTGGCAGTGGAGAGTATGCCCCGATCAAAGAAGGCTCCAAACTCCTGATTTACCCCGGCTACAGAACCACCCTTGGAGCCGAATTCTCCCTGGATACCGCCTATTGGATCGAGGGCTGGGAATATGTCTCCGCAGCAGGACGCTCCTATTTTGTGCTTCACGGCCGCGATGGCTGGTCGCTTCTCGACCACTGGCGGGCACGGCGACAGTTCACCTGGGCTCAGGGGGAGAAGAACATCTTCCAGCTGCTTTCCTTTCTTCTTGCTCAGGTGGGGCTCGAAGTCTACGCCTTCAGCACCAGCGGGGCAATGGTCAATCAATATCCCACCTTCACCATCCACCCCAGGGAAAGCGGCGCTACAGCAGTGCGTCGCCTGCTGGAGATGGTTCCCGATGTCCTCTTCTTCCTCAGTGATAGCAGTTATGTAAAGAATCCCCTACCCGATGAGGACAGCGCCTATAGCTATGGAACCGACCACGCCATCCTTGAGGCTCGCTATACCTCTGGCGCCCAGGAGATTAATCGGGTGCAGGTCTATGGCGATGGCATCATGAGTGAAAGATTCGCTTGGGATGAGATTGCCAGGATCTACGACCGCCTGGGTCAGGTTCACGACCTGAATCTAGAT
>JADFVG010000001.1 GCA_015222405.1 Chloroflexota bacterium | reverse complement strand
TCCAAGCAGATAGAGTTCATCCACGGCAGGCTGGCTGTAGGCGAGGCCATGGCTCCTCCGGTGATCAGGAAGGTGAAGGAGCACGTCGATCCCGAGAAAACTGTAATTATTGATGTCCCTCCTGGCACCTCGTGCCCCGTGGTGGAGGCGGTAGAAGGGAGCGATTTCTGCCTTCTGGTGACCGAGCCCACCCCATTTGGCCTCAATGACCTGACCCTGGCTGTGGAGACGGTTAAGAAGCTGAACATATCCCGCGGCGTGGTGGTCAATCGCGCCGGGGTTGGGGATAGGAAGGTAGATGAATATTGCGAGCAGGAGGGCATCCCCCTTCTCCTCCACATCCCGCTGGATACCCGGATCGCCCGCCTTTACTCACAGGGGATCTCTCTGGTGGAAGGGATGCCCGAGTGGCGGGATGCCTTCTTGAAGCTTGCGGAAGACATTCGCCAGCAAGTTGACCCTGAGGATAGCCGGAAATGAAGGAGATCGTGGTTCTCAGTGGCAAAGGGGGCACAGGAAAGACCATTCTGGTGGCATCCTTTGCCACTCTGGCTGAGGACAAAGTGATGGCCGACTGCGATGTGGATGCCGCCGACCTATACCTCCTGCTTCAGCCTAGCATCAAAAAAACCGAGGAGTTCTGGAGCGGTAAGACCGCCTTTATCGACAAGAAATTTTGCACTGGCTGTGGGGTCTGTGAGGAGGTGTGCCGCTTTGGAGCGATTGAGAATTTCAAGGTAAACCCCATTTCCTGTGAAGGCTGTGGCTTTTGCTTTCATGTCTGCCCAGAGAAAACCATCACAATGAAGGATAATCTAGCCGGGCACTGGTTCATCTCCGATACCAGATATGGGCCGCTGGTTTACGCTAGGCTGGGGATTGCTCAGGAGAATTCGGGCAAGCTGGTGGCCGTTGTCAGGCAGAACGCCAGGCGCCTTGCCGAGGAACGAGGCCTGAGCTATATCATCAGCGATGGTCCACCTGGGATCGGTTGCCCGGTCATCTCCTCCCTATCCGGTGCGAACCTTGCCCTCCTTGTCACCGAGCCCACGCTATCGGGGATGCATGACCTTGACCGCATCCTTGGCGTTTGCCGCCACTTCGGCGTTCCCGCCGTGGTCTGCATCAACAAGTATGACCTCAACGAGGAAAATGCCCGCCAAATCGAGGGATTATGTCAACGCCAGGAGGTAGAGGTCATTTCAAGGTTGCCCTTCGATAATGTGGTTACCGAGGCTTTGGTTCAGGGATTGCCTGTGGTAGAATACTCCGAGGATGGGATCGTCGGGGAGATAAAGGCGCTCTGGCACAGGGTTTCCACAATTCTGGCCCGAGCAGATAACTAAAAATTCGGGGAGGTGCAAAATGAAAAGAGCGGATGTAGTAATCATAGGAGGCAGCGCTGCTGGTCCCCAGGCAGCTATGGTTGCCACCAGGCATTACATGATTGACAGCATCTTAGTTATTCGAAGGGAAGAAAAAGTCCTTGTTCCCTGTGGCATCCCCTACATATTTGGCACCCTCGGCTCTCCAGATAAGAACTTGATGCCTGATACCGTTCTCGGTGATGCTGAGCTTATGGTGGATGAGGCTACCGGCATAGACCGAAGCTCGCAGACGGTGAGCACGGCGGGTGGTGAGACCATCGGGTATAAGAAATTGGTATTAGCCATTGGCTCACGACCAGTAGTGCCCCCGATACCCGGCGCCGAATTGGAAAATGTGTTTACCGTAAAGAAAGATGTGGACTATCTTCAGCAGCTTCAACAGGTTTTAGCCGGGGCCCAGGACCTGGTAGTTATCGGCGGTGGCTTTATCGGGGTCGAGTTTGCCGATGAGTGCCGCAAGTTGGGCTTGAATGTGACAATAGTGGAGTTGCTGCCCCACTGTCTGCAGTTGGTGTGCACTGAGGACCTCTGTGCTCGTGCTGAAGAAAAGCTCAGGGAAGCGGGGATAAGGGTAATCACTGGAAATGCGGTAAAGTCGATCCTGGGGGATGGCAAGGTGGAGGGTGTCGAGCTCTCTGATGGTGAGCGGCTGAAGGCTGACGTGGTCATTATCGGTATAGGCGTTACGCCCAATACTGAACTGGCGCGGGAAGCAGGCTTGGAGATCGGCGAGCTAAGGGGGATAAAGGTTGATGAGTATATGATGACCACGGACCCCAATATCTTTGCCGCTGGCGATTGTGCAGAGAAATTCTCCTTCTTCACCGGGAAGCCGATAGGCTTGCGGCTGGCCTCTATTGCCACCGCTGAGGCCAGGATTGCAGTTACTAATCTCTTTGAGCAGCGGAGGAAGAACCGGGGTGCCATGGGCGTCTTTTCCACCAAGATAGGAGACCTTGCTGTGGCAGTCGCTGGGCTCCATGAAAGGGCGGCTGCGGAGGCCGGTTTCGATATCATTACCGGGGAGTCAGCGGCGGTGGACAAACACCCGGGCTCGATGCCTGGCGCTGCTCAGCTATCGGTGAGGCTGGTCTTTGAGCGCCAATCAGGAAGATTACTGGGAGGTGAGATTTGGGGCGGGTCCACAGCCGCTGAGATAGCGAACACGCTGGCGGCCCTGATTTCCCAGGGGGTCACCGCTGAGGACGTGACCTTCTTGCAGGTGGGAACTCATCCTGCCTTCACTGCTTCACCCCTAGCCTCCCAGATTGTAAACGCTGCTGAGCGGGCTATAGCCAGGGTGGCTTAAAGGAGGAGTCATGCCAATCTATGACTACCGGTGCAGGGAATGTGGCAGGGTATCCGAAGTATTCCTGCGTAGCTCTGACGGCGAAGTAAGGTGCCCTCATTGTGGCAGCGGGGATGTAGATAAGCTCGTCTCTGCCTCTTATATGATAAGAATGGATGCTGCCGTGTCGGGCAACACCTGCTGTGGCAGGACGGAGCGCTGTGATACTCCTCCCTGCTCTACGAATGATGTGTGCCGCAGAAGGTAAGGAGGTGGGCCATGCAAGACCTCATCAATGAGTTCATATCTCAGAAGAGGTTCGCCATCGTGGGGGCAACCGATGACCCCCAGAAGTATGGCAACGAGATCTTCAAAAACCTGAGAAGCCGGGGCTATGAAGTTTACCCGGTGAATCCTCGGCTGAAGGAACTGGAAGGCGTGAAGTGCTATCCCACCCTGTCAGATATTCCGGTCAGGGTGGATGTGGTTGACATTGTGGTGCCGCCCACGGTTGCCGAGGAAGTGGTCAAGGAGGCCAAGAGGTTGGGGCTGGAGCGCATTTGGCTTCAGCCTGGGGCGGAAAGCGAGGCAATCGTCAGCTTCTGCCAGGAGAACGGCATGAAGGTGGTCTACAACGTTTGTGTCATGATGAATT
>JADFVG010000087.1 GCA_015222405.1 Chloroflexota bacterium | reverse complement strand
CCCCGTATGGCGGCGCTATTTTAGCATTATATCTCAATCTTGCCAAGCTTTTCCTTGAGACGATCGATAGCCGCTACCGGTGAGGGGTCAATCTGGTTCAGTATTGCCAGGTAATAGCTAACATAGTCGCCGAGGAGAACAGCGCTCATTATCTGGCTTAAGTGGCTTTCCCCCTGGGCGTCGATGAACTCATGCTCAACCCGAGCCTCGGTGAGAATGTCAGCGGTGACTTGATAGCGTATTTGAGTACGTGGGTGTAGCGAGGGTGAGCGCAGCAGGAGGACAAATACCCGATTCGCCAGCCAGTTAGGGAATCTATAGCCTACCACGGCATTGTGATCGAGCTCAGGAAAGCACTCGGAGAAGGCCCAGGTCTTGCTGTTCTCATTGAATTGGGTTTTCCAGCGCAGGGCCACCTTGGACAGGACACCTGCCCCATAGATGATAACCAAATGCCCCAGAAGCCTAGTTGCTAATTGCTTTGCCAAGTTGGCGTTCAAAGGCACACCGCAATCGAGCTTGGGTGCTAGCTCCTGGAGGAGGCTTATTGCCTCTTCGGCATCCTCTGATTTGATAGTGAGAAGGCCCAGCTTGTGAAATAGTCCTAAGATCGAAAAGAAGCCATAGCCGAAGGCGGCGCGGGGTTGGGCTACATAGTGATAGGTGAACACGGGAACGCCGCTTTCCTCCGCCATCGCCTTGAGCCTGCCGCCGGTGGTGATGGCTAGCTTCTTGGCTGGGGCCTTGAGCGCTTGAGCAAAGGATAGGATGGTCTCCTCGGTATTACCTGAATAGCTGGAGGCGATGACCATGGTTCTGTCATCAACCGAGGGGGGGAGACCGTAGTCTCGGTGCACCAGGACCGGCAGCGCTCCCTCTTCCAGCGCTAGGGAGCTCACCAAGTCTCCGCCAATGGCCGAGCTTCCCATCCCCAGGATGACCACTTTATCCACGGCGGAGTAATCGGGGGGCAGGGGGAAGTCAAGGGCATTCCCCCATGCCTGGCGGCACTGGAGGGGCAATTCGGCGATTCGCCCCAACATATTGGAGGGATCGAATTTTCTATAGACTTTGGGGTCATCCAGGTCGATCACCATCTAAACCCCAGCCATTTTCCTTCCCTGAGCGATGAGCCTGCTTACTCGCTGTCGGCTATCGCCCTCGGCGTAGATACGAATGATCGGCTCCGTCCCCGAGAAGCGAATGAGCAGCCAGGCGTCACCGGCTAACAGGAAGCGGAAGCCATCGCCGGTATCCACCCTCTCCAATTTCAGGTTATCGATGGCGCTAGGTTTGCTTTGGGCCAGGCGATTGATGATAGCCTCCCGCTCCTCGTGGGGGAACTGGATATCAATGCGGTCGTAGTAGTGGGGACCGACTTTGCTATAAAGGTATTCCAGTAGTTGCGAGGGGCTCTTTTGCGCTCTCACCATCAGGTCCAGGAAATAGAGCCCGGCGAGTAAGCCATCGCGATCTGGAACATGACCGCGAAAGGCGAAGCCGCCGCTCTCCTCGCCGCCGATGAGAGCATTTTCGGCTATCATCCTGGGAGCAACATGCTTAAAGCCGACGGGCGTCTCGTAGACTGGAACCTGAAAAAGCTCCCCCAGGCGGTCGAGCATGCTGGTTGATGTTATGGTCTTGACAATAGCTCCACGGCGACCACATAGTTCCAGGAGATAAAGGGCAAGCAAAGCAAAGACTTGAAGCGTGGTGATGAAGGTTCCCTTTTCATCCACGATGCCAATGCGGTCGGCATCACCATCTGTGGCTAGGCCCACGCTGGCTCCCCGTTCCTTAACCAGGGCTGAAAGCTCAGTCAGGTGGGATGCTATTGGTTCGGGCTGGATGCCTGGGAAAAGGGGATTTCTCTCGCCATGGATCTCCAGCACCTCGGTAGCGTCCCCCCCGAGAATGGTGGCAAAATATCCTGCCCCTGCCCCATACATGGAATCCACGATCACTTTCAAACCAGCGTGGCGCAGCCTTTCCACATCCACCAGTTCCCCGATGTGACTAAGATAGGAAGGAGAGGGGTCGAACATCTCCACTAGCCCCTGTCTTACTCCTTGATCCAGGGGGATGTGCTTGACATCTCCTGTGGCGGTGATGTCGGCGATGTGCCTTTCCAGCTCAGCGGTGACCTCAGGAGGGGCGCTGATGGCTTGCTCCAGCCGATACTTAAAGCCATTCCACTTTGCCGGGTTGTGGCTGGCGGTGATGATGATTGCCCCCGCCGTCTTTTTCATCAGGATTGCGTAGGCGACTATGGGGATTGGGGTGATTTTTTGGCAAAGGTAAACCTTTATCCTGTTGGCGGCGACTACCTCAGCAGCGGCAGCAGCGAAATCCTCGGAGGCGAACCTGGTATCGTAGCCAATGACCAGGCCGCGGTGAGCCAGCCCCCCCGCTTTAACGTGATTGGCCACGCCTTGGGCACAGAGGCGCACATTGTCAAAGGTGAAGTCCTGGGCGATAATCCCCCGCCACCCGTCGGTACCGAATTTGATCGTGCCGGGCATCTAAACCCTCGCTCGCCAGTAATCAAGAAGATCCCTTAGCGTTTTCTCGAAGGGGATCTGGGGCTCCCAGCCAGTAGCCTTTTTGAACTTGGTAGCATCGGCAACAAGCACCTTGACGTCGGAGGGACGAAACCGAGAGGCATCCACCCTGACCTCGATATTGGCATCGGTCATGCTTAGCAGCATATCAACCATCTCCCCTACCTCTCGGGCAACCTCACTGCCGATGTTATAGATCTCTCCAGGGACACATTTTTCTGTTGCCAGCCAGTAGGCGCGAACAAAGTCCCGCACATCGCTCCAGTCGCGCTTGCTGGAAAGGTTACCAACATAGAGGGTGGGTGGCTTGAGCCCCTTTTCGATCTCGGCGACCTGTTTTGCCACGCTGGAGGTAACAAAGACCTCCCCTCTTCTTGGCCCCTCATGGTTGAACCCTCTGGTGACAATGGTCTTTAGACCGTAGCTCATGAAGTATTGATAGCCCAGCATCTCTTGGGCAACTTTGCTTACTCCGTAGGGACTGAGGGGTCGCAGGGGATTTGTCTCCTTCACTGGCAACTCCTCGGGGAGAACATGCCCGTACTCCTCTGAAGAGCCTGCGATGTGAATTACAGGATCCACCTTAGCCTCACGCACCGCCTCTAGCAGGTTCACCTGTCCCAGGATATTGCGGTGCAGGGTTTCTGCCGGGGCATCCCATGAACCTGGCACGTAGCTTTGGGCAGCAAGATGAAAGATGCGATCTGGCTTTACGGCAGCGATTATATGCTTCATGGAGAAGGGGTCGGTTATGTCCCCTTCTATCAGGCTGAGGCTAGCTGCTCGGGTGCGGTCGCTGAGTATGGAGTCCAGATTTTTGGCGCTGGCTGTGGTGCTATCCCCGAGGATCTTTACTTTCCCTGCGCTTCTCAGCTCTTCAAGGTTGTCCATCCTGCTCCGCCATCGATAGGTGCCAAAGACCTCCACGCCTTCCATAGCCAGCAAATATTCGGCCAGATGGCTACCTGCCATCCCGGTAACACCAGTGATAAGTACGCGCACTCTTACCTCCTATTCTCAGGGGGCCAAACTCTGGTACCCTGGGTCAAACTTTGATCGCACCCGATGACCACATTATTGCCCAAGATGCAGCCTTCCGCAACACGACTTCGATCTCCGATGAAGATTCCCTCCGCAATTATGCAGTTTCGCAGCGCTACTCCCTGACCAAGGCGGGTATTGTGCCAGACTATGGCTCCCTCGATGAGGCTGTCTTTTCCAATATGGCACCCCTGCCCGATGACCGAGGGGCCTTTCACCTGCACCCCGGAATCGATAACGCAATTGCCGCCGATAACTGTCGGCCCCTTCAGTTGCGCTGAAGGATGGATATCACAGTCACCCTCCACCCATATCCCTTCACCGGCTCTCTGGCCGGGGAATCCCCTGCTCACCCTTCTTGTGAGTAGGTCATGGTGCAGCTTCTGGTATTTCTCCGTGGTGCCAATATCGATCCAATAAGCGTTAGAGGGGTAGCCATAGATAGGATCGCCAATGTTCAGCAGAAGGGGGAAAAGCTCTCGTTCAAAGGTAAAGAAGCAGCGTGGGGGGATATGGCTTAGAACATCGGGCTCCACAATATAGGTGCCAGCATTGATCATGTTGCTTGGCGCCTCATCGCGGCTAGGTTTCTCTACGAAGCGCAGCAGTCTCCCTCCAGCGTCGGTCTCAACCACACCGTAGATGGTAGGGTCTTCTACAGGGGTGAGAGCGATGGTTACCTTTGCCCCCATCTGGCGGTGTGATCTCATCATTGCGCTGAAGTCGAGGTCGGTGAATATATCGCCGTTGAACACGAAGAAGGTTTCATCCAGGTGCTGTTCAACGTTTTTTACCGCTCCTGCTGTTCCCATGGGATAGTCTTCAATCACATAGGTTAGCTTGACCCCAAAATCGCTGCCATCTCCAAAATAGCTCTGAATTTGGTCGGGGAGATGGCAAAGGGCGAGGGTGATATCGTCAATACCATGACTCTTGAGGTGGTTGATCATGTGCTCCAAGAAGGGGCGGTTAATGATGGGCACCATAGACTTGGGGATATTGCAGGTAAGAGGGCGCAGTCGCGTCCCTTCACCACCGACGAGGATCACCGCCTTCATCCCTTTATCCTTTGGCGCGCAACAAAGCGGAAGATAAGCTCAGGGCTTATTTCTGCGATTACTTTAGCGACTTCAGAGGCTTCAGTCAACTCTTATTCCCTGCCTCGGCCCTTAGCATTTCCGCCTTATCGGTCCTCTCCCAGGGGAGATCGACATCGGTGCGACCAAAGTGCCCGTAACAGGCAGTGGCTCTATAGATGGGGCGGCGTAGGTCCAAGGCCTCGATGATGGCTCCAGGGCGCAGGTCAAAGTGTTCATTGATCAGCTCAAGGATAACCTCGTCTGAAACCTTGCCTGTGCCGAAGGTCTCGATGGAGACGGAAACGGGGTGTGCTTTCCCGATAGCGTAGGCTATTTGAATCTCCAGGCGATCGGCAAGCCCGGCGGCGACCACGTTCTTGGCCACATAGCGTGCGGCATAGGCTGCGGAGCGGTCAACCTTGGTCGGGTCTTTGCCCGAGAAGGAGCCGCCGCCGTGTCTGGCGATGCCGCCGTAGGTATCGACCAGTATCTTGCGCCCCGTAAGCCCGCAGTCGCCCATGGGCCCTCCGATGACAAAGCGCCCCGTGGGGTTGACATAATACTTTGTTCTCTTGTCCAGCAGGTGGGCAGGTATCACCGCCTTGATCACCTGCTCGATGATGTCGCGCTCAATAACATTATGGCTTACCTGGGGGTTATGCTGGGCACCTATGACCACGCTATCTACCCGCTGGGGAATCCCCTGGGAGTACTCCACCGTTACCTGGGACTTGCCATCGGGGCGCAGATAGGGCAGGGTGCTGTCCTTCCTCAGGTCGGCGAGGCGCTTACACAGCTTATGGGCCAGTGAGATGGGAAGGGGCATGAGTTCCGGCGTTTCGTTACAAGCGAAGCCCACCATCATTCCCTGGTCACCAGCGCCTAGGGTCTCCCTCGCATTATTGACTGCTTCGGCACCTTTGGCCTCCAGCGATTTGTCTACCCCCATAGCGATATCCGGTGATTGCTCCTTGATCGAGATCATGACGCCACAGGTCTCGAAGTCAAAGCCGTATTTGGCGCGGGTATAACCTATGTCTCGCAACACTTCGCGAACGATGTCCTGCATTTCCACATAGCAGTCGGTGGTTACCTCCCCCATAACGATGACCAGCCCTGTGGTTGCTGCTACCTCGCAGGCCACCCTGGCCATGGGGTCTTTGGCCAGGATAGTGTCTAGGATAGCATCAGCGATCTGGTCGCAGAGCTTATCCGGGTGTCCTTCGGTAACCGACTCCGAAGTGATCATGAGCGAAGGTGCGGTCATGAAGGTAGTGGTCATTTCTCATCCCCTTTCTTATTTGAACTAGGTTCCACTCTCCCAGCTCTCCAGGTATTTTCGTTGTTCCGCAGTCAGTGTATCTATGGTTATCCCCATGGAAATGAGCTTCAACCTCCCCACCTCCCTATCGATCTCCTGGGGCACAGCGTAAACCCTGGGCTCAGCCCTTTCCTTCCATCCCGCCATATATTCTACGCAAAGCGCCTGATTGGCAAAGCTCATGTCCATCACACTTGCCGGGTGCCCTTCAGCGGCGGCGAGGTTGATCAGCCTGCCCTCGGCGAGGAGGAAAATGTGCCGCCCATCGGCCAGGGTGTACTCATCGACGAAGGGGCGAAGCTGTCGCTTCCTTTTTGCCATCCCCTCCAGGGCAGGGATGTTGATCTCCACATTGAAGTGACCGCTGTTGGCCACGATAGCCCCGTCTTTCATCGCCGTGAAGTGGGCTTTGTCGATAACATTCATGTTGCCAGAGAGGGTGATAAAGATGTCGCCTAGCTTCGCCGCCTCGAGCAGGGGCATCACCTGATAGCCATCCATAATTGCCTCCAGAGCGCGGATGGGCTCTATCTCGGTCACAATCACATGAGCCCCCAGCCCCTTGGCCCGCATCGCCACCCCTCTTCCGCACCAGCCGTAGCCGCAGACGACCACCTTCTTTCCTGCCCAGAGAATGTTGGTGGCTCGGGTGATACCGTCGATGGTGCTCTGCCCCGTGCCATAGCGATTGTCGAACAGGTGCTTGGTATCGGCCTCGTTTACAGCGATGATGGGGTATCTCAGCTTTCCAGCTCGCTCCATGCTCTTCAGCCTGATTACCCCTGTGGTGGTCTCCTCAGTTCCCCCGATAATATTGCCAGCGAGTTCAGTGTACTCCTTATGAACCGTGCTTACGAGGTCAGCACCGTCGTCGAGGGTGATGGCGGGGTTGTGATCCAGAGCAGCATTGATATGCCTGTAGTAGATTTCGTTGTCCTCACCCTTTATGGCGTAGACAGGTATGCCATGTTCTGCTACCAGGGCAGCAGCGACATCATCCTGAGTAGAGAGGGGATTTGAGGCGCAGAGCACCAGGTCAGCGCCGCCCGCCTTGAGCGCCACTGCCAGATTCGCGGTCTCGGTGGTGATGTGAAGGCAGCCGGAGACCCGCATCCCCTTAAGCGGCTTTTCCCTGGCAAAGCGCTCCTGAATCGAGCTCAGGACGGGCATCTCACGGGAGGCCCACTCTATACGAAGCATCCCCGCTGCGGCCAGGGAGGGGTCTTTGATATCACCTTGGATTGCTATTCTCTTGCTCAAGTTAATACTCCTTTGAAATTGTAGACCTTCCTTGTCATCTTGGGATCGAACTGGTCGGCAACCCAGTCGGGTATCTCCAGGGTGCCCATAACAATCGGCTTTTGATGGCAATCGCTGCCCCCGGTCATGATCAGGCTGTGCCTCTTGGCGAACTCGATGTAGTGTGCCGTGGTCTTCTCATCGTTTCTTGAATGCCAGCACTCGATGCCATCGATGTATTCTAGCATATGCTTTTCTATGATGTTTGTCTGCTCCTCTAAATCAGGCGTTATGCTTGCCAAAGATGTCCCGTGCGGGTCGTTGGGGTGTGCATGCACCAGTATGCCACCAGCGTTACGGACCAACCTTGAGGCTTCAGCAAGTGAAAGTGGATACTTGGGCACATCGCACCTGACCAGATACTTATCGAATGCTTCTTGCTTATTCCTGACGATCCCTTTTCCTACCAGGTAATTCGCTATGTGGGGCCGACCGAATACACCATCTACACTATCCTGTATATTCTTGATATCTTCCTCGGTGAACCTCTCGATATTCTCTTTATCGAACTCAGCGTTCAGTTTCTCCAAGATTTGAAGCGCTCTTGCTTCTCTATGTTCTTTTATCAATTGAAGCTTGTTTCCAAGCTCCTGATTGCCGATGTCATACTGGTATCCCAGGAAATCCAGAGAGATGGTCTTGTCATCGTCAACATAGTGGAAGGTAACATTTAGTTCCACCCCGGTGATGTAGGATATGCTATGCTCTCTGGCAAGGGCAATCGCCCTTGCCTGACAGTCTATAGAATCGTGGTCAGTTGTCGACATTAAATCGATATTTCTCCTTTTTGCTTCTCGGAAAACCTCTTCGATTGAGAGATTACCATCCGAGCAGGTCTTGGTATGGATGTGTAAATCTATTTTCATCTCTATCTCTTGTCCACACCAATGATATACCAATCTTCGGGGGAGTCGTGTTGGGTATCGACTATCAAGTGGGTGATATCAAGGTCGGGGTTCAACTGCTTCAGGTCATTCAGGTCCACCTTCTCAAACCTTTTCTCGTTGTTGGTATAGGCCTGTTCGGTCAGCGCGTTCGATTCGTAGTCATCTTTGGTTCGTCTCAGTATCCGGCCGATAGCCACCTCTCGGGGACAGTGGGTCTGGAGGATGACGAGCCTCCGATTATGTTGCGCTGCTACTTGAGCCGCCCGCCTTCTTAGCGACTGTGTGACGAAGGTGGCATCGATTATCACACTATCGCCTTTCTCCACAGTCTCCCCTGCCCGGCGGAAGGTCTCATCGTAGACCAGCATTCGTTTATCCATATTCGAGGCGACCTTCTCATCGAATATGTCCTCATCCTTCAGCACTTCCAGCCTGATCAGGTCGCTTCGAAGTATGGGATAGCCCTTTATCCTCGATATTTCCTCGCTGGTCTCGGTCTTCCAGGTGCCGGGGAGGCCACAGGTGATGAGCAAAACGCCAGACCCTAGCTCAGCTTCTATGAATTTGGCAAATGGCTCTTTCAATTCACCACCCCCTTCTCGTGCTCTGGCTTAGCGAAGTGCAAAGTATGAGCATTTCGCCTAACAGAAATTTCACGATCTTCAATCCCCTTTCATTATATACGATTCTGCAAGCTCGAAATACCTGCTGGCGATAGCCAAAACCCTTCTCTTCTCCTCTTCTGAGATATGCGGGTCATCGAGCTTGAAGCTTTCCACCTTCCCCCGGACATAGGCGCGATAGCACTTGTAGAAATCGATGAGTTGATTCATCTCCCGGTCGCCTGACACTTCCTCGTAGGTTAGAACGAAGTGCTGCGAAAGATCGGGGCGCCTGTGATAATCGAGGTCCATGGCGAGGAAGGCGATCTCGCTGGCCACATCGCTGTAGCGGAACCTATCATTGAATTCAATGCAGTCGAAGATGTAGAGCCCATTGCTGAAGCAAACATGAGCGGCATGAAGGTCGCCATGGCAATCCCTTATTCGACCTTGTTCCACTCTGTGGTGGAATAGGCGGGTGTTTTTGTTTATAAAGTTTTCAGTATAAGATTTGATAATGTCATATTTTTCTCTGGGGATGGAAACGCCTATGTATTTCTCCGTCTGGGAAAAGTTCTCCTCGGTATTTGTGACCAGGATGCTGAGGTCGCCGAAGCCGCTTATCTCCTCGCTGGTTTCCGCCTCTTGGTGAAATTCCGCCACCCTGCGGGCGACCCTGGCGATCATCTCCTTCGTTATTTGATTATCTCTCAGTAGATTATCCATCATCCGCTGCTGAGGGAGTTGGCGCATTTTCACCGCATACTCAATGGCTTCTCCCTTGCCTTCAATGGAGAATTTGCCATTCTCCTCGCTTATGGCCACCACATCTAGGTAGACATCGGGGCAAAGCCTTCTGTTTAACATCACCTCCTGATGACAGAAGTGCTTGCGTCGCTCCAGGGTGGTGTAGTCCAGATAACCCAGATCTACGGGCTTCTTCACTTTGTAGACATAATCCCCGGTGAGGAAAATAAACGACATCTGGGTCTGCACCAGCTCTATTTCGCTGGGATGATGGGGATAGGGTTCTGAAGTTAGAAGCGCCTGGACCAGCGCCGGTAGTTCTGTCATGAAATCAGTCCCCCTCCTCTGTTCAGCTTTTTGGCGCAATCCTTGCAGAACAGGGTGCTTTTCCTATCGGTCTCGGACAGGCTATTGGAGAAGTGCATCACGCATCTTTCATCGTCGCAATGACCCAGACCGTATGTATGCCCCAGTTCGTGAATCGCCTCCTTGGCTGCTCTCTCAGCGAACAGGCGCTCATCCCGGGGCAAGCCATATCGCTCTGGTCTCAACCGAAACAGGGAGATTACCGCCACTTTTCGTATCGGGCTGGCCTGGCCAAAGACGAAGTTGAGCCCCGGGACATACAAATCCACATCACAAACCCCCAAGATGCGCTCCTCTTCATTGCTCATGGCATCGAGGAAGGCCGTGGAATGATACTGGTCTTGCCTCGAGTTATAGGCGTGGTCCAGCCCTGTAAGGGGCATTTTGATCTCCACTGCCTGGCCAAAGGTTTCCTTCAAGTTCCCCTTGAGTTTCTCCAGTATTCCGGGAGCGATATCGCCGATGGGTTTAAGCGCTATCTTGCTCAACCTGACCTCTGCTCATGGTGTCAGACTTCACCCACTCCACCACCTGCTTCAGAACCTGGCTCCGGTTCGCCATTGTTAGTGGGATCAAGGTTACGCTGGGATGGCGCTTGATCTCATCGGCCCAGGGGTGGGGGCTGAGCATAATAGTGCCCAGAACCCTCTTCCCGCTATTGATAGCCTCCAAGACAGATTCCCTGAAAGCGGGCGAGAAAAGCTCCATCTTGCCAATCTCGTCGATAACTACCAGATAACACTCCTGAATTGCCTGCCTCAGGGCGGAGACGCCTACCCTGTCCAGGCTTTCTACGTCGACCCCATACTTGCTGACCCGATGAGGGCTCTTGATATCGATATGGGCCAGGATAGCGCTCTCCCCCTCCAGGGTAACGATCCTGAAGCCCTGCCTCACGCCGCCAACCCTTATCTCCTCAGTATAGAAGCCGCCTGCTTTTCCCCTGAGGTTACCGAGCGCTTGGCGGACAATGGTAGTCTTACCCACGCCGGGGCCACCACTGAGAAGGCAGACTTTCCTCATGGTGAGGTGCTTTGAAGTGCCCTCCTCTTCTCCTTCAGCTTCTTTCGTTGCTTGCGATGCTTTAACTGCGCGACTCTTTTCCTTTTATTCATTTGGCTATCTCGATACCTACCCCTCTTTGATATAACGCTTTCTCAGCTCTTTTGACACCCCGGCCAAGAGTTCAAGAGCCGATGCCGCCGCCTCCGGGGAGATAGGCCCCAAACCGCAGGAGGGGGTGACAAGAGACCGCTCCATCAGGGGGCGGAAGCTAACGCCCTTGCGATCAAGGGCTCCAGTAGTCTCCTCCAGGCGATCGAGAAGGCTTTTTGGTGTCTCCCCTTTCAGCTCCTGTTCATCGCTGGGGACAATCCCCCAGGCAACAACGCCTCCTCGCTCGAGGAAGGCTTTTACCTCCTCGGGGTAAAGAACTAGCGTGTAGCCATAATTATAGGCATCCAGGTTGAGGATGTCGAGCGATGTTTTGAGCAACAGCGACCAATCGGTATTGCCGCAGCAGTGGACCCCTTTGAGCCCGCTAATGCCTGAAAAAACCTCTTCTAAAAGGGCGATTGCCTTTTCTCGGGAGAGGGAAACGAAGGCTGAGCCCAGGGAAGCCATATAAGGCTCATCGACGAAGATTATAGTGTTGGGGGAAACAGCCCTCAGTTCCTTCTCCTGCCAGGCGGCCTTGAGCCTCAGGTGCTTGGCAACGGCGTCGGCGAGGACATCGTCGTAGATTATGGGGCGTCGATCCTGGTCAGTGAGTGCAAGCCCCCAGCTTATTGGCCCTGTTACTTGCCCCTTGACGGCAAAGGGCGAGCCCAAGTCTGCCTCTAGAAAAGCATGAAACCCAGCGGCGTAGTCAGGGCTCAAGGCGTATTTGTCAATCTCGCTTTTCAGATAGGAAGCGTAAAGCTGCTCTAGGGGCTTCTCTATTTCCTCGGTGCGATCTACATAGATTCGGTCTTCTTCTAGTACTACGCCCGGGAATCCCTCGCTGAATTGGACATACATGTTCTCGAGGAAGGAGCGCTGGGGCAGTTGAGGCCATGCGGGGATTTCAGGCAGAAACCTAGCTACCAAAGCGCAGGCCTCCTTGGGGTCAGTATGAGGCATGCTGCCCACTGCTGTCGCTAGAGCGTTAAGCTCAAATCTAGACCACGGCAATCTATTCCCCCCTGACTTGTGAACGGCTAGGATGGCGAAATTCAGCTTCCTTTGAGGCGCTAAAAAACCGCCACAGATTGGCGGCCCTCCGTGCCAAACAGAGACATTCTGCTGTGCTACCCTGATTTAATCCCATACCCCTTGACAATTTGCCTCTATAGGAGTAAAATACCTAAATTTTGCATCTTTGTCAACCAAGGGAGAGGCGAGAGGGGCGATAATGTGCAAAAAGGGCACGAAAGGACAGCGCCATTTGGGCTATTTAGGCCTTGAAGGCACCGCTAAGCTAGGTGCTAAGCTATTTATTGTAACCTAGGGCAAGAATGAAAGGAATATGATGATCAGGGTAGACGGCTATATTCCCCAGAGCGCTGCCGCGATGGCAGTCAATGAGCTCTTCAGCGTCATTGATGGCAGATTGAAATTGGAGAACGGCCTGGTTGAGGACCTCATGGCTTCAAGGGTTAATGTGCTTAAAGCAGTTGACCACAGCCCGGAGCTTCAGCGCCTCGTTGAGCAGCTTGTTTTCAGAATAGCAGGCCAGCT
>JADFVG010000086.1 GCA_015222405.1 Chloroflexota bacterium | reverse complement strand
CGGGATCGTACTCCTTAATCCAAAAGAGATCGGAGAAGAATGTCGGTGAGGTATTGAATGACGAAACAGCCTTTAGCAGTCCCTCGATGCCTCCGGGAGGCAAGTGCAAGCGGGGACGCAGCGTTTGATGCACAGGGCGACTCAGGGCGTAGCGGTAGGGGATGAGGTCAAGGAAATGATCGGGATGGATGTGGGATATCACTATGTGGGTGACATCCCTTAGTGCAACCACCCGCTGCAGGTTGCTAAAGACACCGTTGCCGCAGTCAACAAGGAGCTTCGTAGCCCCCTCCTCAACAAGATATCCGGAGCAGGCGCCCTCGGACCGGGGATAGGCAGCGCTGCAGCCGAGGATGGTAAGTTGCAATGGGATTCCTTTCTAGTTACCCTTACCCCGAGATAGGTAAATTATCGTCTGCACAAGGTAAAACAGGGCACAGAGGACCACGAGGGTTACTTCTTCAGGCTAGCGATGAAATCATCTAGGGTCATGGCGGCCATGGTGAGCGTTTGCAGTGTCCCTCGTGAGCCTAGTTCTATCGCGACCCGGCAGATGGTCTCGTTGTCCGGGGCCTCCAGGATGTTACAGAAATCGTAGGGGCCGAGGAGGGCATACTGCGCCACTACCTTAGCCCCCATGGCTTCCACTTCTTTGCTGACTTCCTTGACCCGTCCTGGGTTTTGCTTGACCGTCTTCCTACCCTCATCGGTGAGCGTTGAGAGCATCACATAACACGCCATCTTCGACCTCCCATCTTAGAGATTCTTACCTCGGGTCCTCTGTGCCCCTTTCCGACCATTCCCTGCTAGAACTGCATTGCCAGCACTGAGGCCAGCGCATATCTTTGGCAGTTTATCGAGGCGGGTCAAAGACCCGGCACTGAGGTCCCTCGTTTGAGGGAACAGTTTCGAATGGTTATATGAGAACTATTTTAGGAAAATCGCAATCGAGTGTTTTGCGCGAGGAGTATATATCAAGATTCTCTACTTGTCAATCTACAGGAATAAGTATGCCGTGCCCAAATCCGTTTGGCTAGGCTGTGCGCAAGGCTTTTCAGAATATTTAACCCGGCCTCACCAGAAAGATGGGGCTGGAGACCCCTCGCAGAACCCTGTCGGCGACACTGCCATAGGCCCAACGGCTGAGTCCAGAGCGCCCGTGGGTTGCCATGACAATGAGATTGAAAGGGTTTCTATTCGCATAGTTAATGATCTCATCAGCTGGATTGCCAGCTAGCATCTCTGACCTGACTGTAAGGCCGACATCCTTGAGCCGTTTCTCCGCTCGCGCCAGGTACTGCTTAGTTTCCCGCCTGCGCTTAGCCATTTCCCGCTTCACATACCCATCCGACTTCATCCTGACACTGCTATCGTAAGGCGTCATGCTGGCACGGGAGCCTGACGGGATAAGTGGGGCTTCGCACGGTTCGCAAACCCTGAGCAGCACCATATCCACTAGCTTGGCACCCCGCTGTTTCGCCAGCACTTCGAAATACGGAAGCACCGATTCGGCCAGCTCTGATCCATCCAGTGGGACTAGTATTGTTACCCTTGGCCACTTGTCATAGGCAATCTCTTCGGGAACCCCCGCTCGGACAAGACAAACGGGGACCTTTGCTGCGCGAAGGACTTTATCAGCCACGCTGCCTATGGCCCAGCGCTTGATACCGGAGCGGCCATGGGTGGCCATAACTATCAGATCGATGTCGTTCTCCTCAGCATAACGAAGGATTTCCTCAGCGGGGTGGCCCATAACCACTTCACATCGCGCTTCTAGCGCCTTAACTCCTGGTTGAACGCCTGTCGGTTTCCGCACTTCTTCTGCCCCACGCCTAACAATCTCACACGCCTGCTCGACATAGGCTCGACGCATAGGGGCGAATTCGGACTCTTCTGAGCTATATACATTAAGAAAAATCAAGTCTAGGTCTAGCCTCCCAGCAAATTCTTGTGCATAAGGAAAGACTACTTCAGCCAGCTGCGAGCCATCCAGTGGAATGAGCATCTTAGTGAAAATTTTCGCATTGGACACTTTCGTACCTCCGATTTGAGATTTAGTGATAAATAGAATTCACTCCTTGCCGATTCATGGTCAGGCCATGTAATCCTACGTATCGCATCCTGGCAGGGAGATATGATGTCACGCAATCAAGCCTCTCCGCTAATGGCATATAGCATATAGAGACTTCACTGGATTGTCAACTGGCGCGCATCTTCCTCTATGAAATGGCTCACCAAGACCTCATCCTCGGCCTCAGGCACCAAGCGAGCATCAAGGGCGTTATACCACGGGCGGTTAAGGAGAGGAATATGAACAGTAGAGTCTTGAACTGGTGCTGGTGGTTATCTCGGGGCCAGGGGCAGTCTGCTGCTCCTTGTAGGTCGTCGTAGCTAGTCATAGCTGCCACTTTATCTACAAATTCTTTCAACGAAGAGCTTTGTCCCCGTAGTTCTCTCAGATCGTCATAGATTGGACTAGTAGAGGCTGGCTTGTAGGCATAGATGCCATGAAATGCGAAGTAGGCTTGATTTAACTCCCGGATATGATAGCCTTCTGCTATGAAATGCTGTCCTTTTTCCTCCATGAATTTTTCCGCCTCTTCAATTTTCCCTTGGGCCAAGTATTCGTCAACTGCTATCCTGGTCTGCCTCATTTCTTCGTCAAAATCAAAGCCTGCTTCGTTAGATTGGTCTTCCATATTGTCCCCTTGGTAGAATGTCGAGATAACCTCGGAGCTGATCTCTACGGTGACCATGCCAGCCAAGGTCTCATTCATAGTGACTATATCGCCATTCTTTCTAACCCCGATCGAATCCAGCAGGTAGAGAAAGCCTAACGGGCGGAAAGCCAAGTATTGGTGAAGCCATTCCTCTATAACAATCTTGAGAGTACGGTGAAGGTCAAGGTCCTCAGCAACCATAGTCGGCCATACCCCGGCAAAACCGCTGAGCTCGACAACGAGGGATGAGACGCCCAAGTCATTAACCTCAGACTCAATCGCCTCTTTTTCCTCCAGCTCAAGATTTGGGCTCAAAAGTATCCTTTCCTGAAGCTCTATCCTGTCCCTTGGAGAAATGACTAGCAGGCTTGGCGGCTCTTCCAATTCAAACTGTAGCGGGGGAAAGACGAGATTTATACTAAGGTACCTGTCTAACGGGTTTAGGATTTCTTGATCGACTAGGACTTGCCTTATTTGTTTCTCCAGTATTCGCTTGGTCCTAGCCTCAATCACAGACCGCCGCTCTTCTAAGCGAGCTAACGTTGCCTCAAGCATCTTTGTTTCCTCTTCATGCCCATCCGTAAGGGCTATTGTTGATTCTATGTCCTTTATTTGTCCAACGAGCATGAAGTACTCCCTGACTACTGCGGTGTCGTCAGTTGCGACGCTTTCGCCCGGTCGCAAGATTCCCCCTAACCCACGGAACAGTGCCCCAAGCTCGTGCCTCCAGAGACTGAAGGTATAGGGTTTGACGATGGACCGCAATTCTGGGTCAGGCTGCACACTTTGCAAAGTTATATACGCTGGTAAAGCCAAGCCGACCAAGACTAAGCTAACTATTAATGCTATTAATGCCTTTTTTGGTTTAGTCGTGGCGTGGGCCATCCTTGTCCGTCTCCGCTGATCGGGGATCAACTCATCCAAGGATAAAAACGCACGATAAAGCTTAAAGCCTTATCGTGACTATTGGTCTAATGTCTACCGGGACGACGCCTAGCATTCCCTGAGAGCCTAGTGGTCGCGATACTTCTATCCTCTCTCCTTCTACTTCACCCCATGCATGTATCACAGGAATGGTAACTCTTCGAGCTAAGAGGGGCATCTTTGCTGATGCCAAGCCAAGGCACAACACAACCTTGGCGTCAATGTCCGACTTCCTACACTTTCTGACAAGACGAACAGATTTGATAAGACAATCATTAGATAATGGCAGATATGGCTCACGCCTAAGCCTCTCGGCTATTTCGTCTACCTGTATCTTAGAGTTGCCCACCGCTCTCCTCTTCACATCCACGTGCTAGGCTATTGCTTGGTCCTTTCTCCCCTAAAAGGACCCTCGGGTCAATCACCAAGCTCAGGATCGATGATTTCCTCAACCAAGAACTTCGTGGTGAGACCAATATTTTCCAGGGTATCAGTGCCAAGTAACGAAAACCTTTCGTAGATTACCCTTCGAATCCTTGACTTGTAGGCTGGAGTTATACATGCTATTTTTTTCTCGATATATTCCTCAATCTCAGCTCCAAATCTTTCATCTCGAGTTAAAGGCACAGCACAGCTAATATCTCTTATGGTCGCATTTAGATAAAGGATTTTCTCCAGCGTATGTCTTAATGCGATCTCCCAAGCTAAAGCTTCTCCGCTGCTTGGCTCCAGGATATATTTAGCATATGCCACCTGATCCTCAACGAAGTTTTTTTCATATAAGACTTGAGTTACTCCATATTCCTTTGCTGCCATCGCAGTGCCATAGAGAACAGTGTTTGCATAGTCTTGCGGAAGCTTATATTGCCTCATTGCCCTTACCAAGTCTTGCGGAAGCGCGATAAGGTAATATTCCAGAGAGCCATGCAGGACAGAATGCGCAGCCTGACGTCTAATCCCAGCCAGGCTTACAACCTCAGGCAGTTCTAGAAACTTGTCCAGGTAAACGGAAATCCTGGGCTTTCCTCCTAAAGCATCGTGGGTTGCAAAGAACGTTTCCGCCCCAGATTTCTCATATATGCACAGATCTATAGAGTCACCCACAGGCTCGCCCACAGCTTCGTAGCATTCACTCATAGCGCTCAGGATTTTATCAACAAGCTGTTGAGGCACCTCTCCAGATTCTATTACCGCAATCCTTGTCATGAGACCACCTAAAATCTATATTTCTCCTCGTTGGCTCTTTTCCTGAGCTTCTCACTTTCTATCCTCCACAATGTCTCGTCGTCAATTCCAAAGTGATGGGCTATCTCGTGGCAGACGACCCTCTTTATCTCCTCGGCGATCTCTTTTTCACAGCGGCATTTAGCTTCGATTGGCCTTTGGAATATGGTTATCTTATCTGGCAGCGCCATGTTATACCCCCTGGTGCGTTCGGTGTGGGGTACACCTTCATAGAGGCCCAGCAAAGTCTCGCCACGCTTAAGCCCCAGTTTGGCAAGTTGCGTTGGTGCAGGACGCTCCTGCACCACGACATCGATGTTTTCTAGCTTATTCCGAAACTCCGCTGGCAGGTCACTCAAAGCCTTGACTACTAACGCCTTAAAGTTTTCACCTTCCATGCCCGCCCTCTTCTCGGTGCCCCACCCGCTGGGACAGCCTGCCAGCCGTTCACTCGGTGAGATTGCCTGAGCTCTCCAAATCCGCCTGGCAGCGCTTGCTGGCTTACAAATGAAATATACCTTGCGTTATTATAGCACACCATACTGACTGGGCGGCATGGAGGTGCGCTGCAACAACATGATGCTTTGTGACCTTTGCCTACCGGGTTATGAGTGTTGTCGACTTTGCAGAATTGCGGTGCGGTTGACAATCAGGGACCCCAGAACTACAATCTGCTAGGATGCACAAGGAGGTAAGCCATGTACTTTGAATTCAGCGAAGAGCATAAGATGTTTAGACAGGCAATAAGAGACTTTGCCGAGAAGGAAGTGGCTCCGATTGTAGATCAGGCTGAGGAAAATGAGGCTTGTCCTACGGAGCTTTTCTCCAAGATGGGAAAGCTTGGCTATCTTTGTCCTGGTTATCCAACCGAATATGGAGGGGGCGGATTAGGTGAAATTGGTACGTGTATCATGGTGTGGGAGCTAGCCCGAGTTTGCTCTGGTATCGCGTCGGGGCTAATGGTTCAATCTGGGCTTTCTACTCTTCCCATCTTGGCTCATGGAAGCGAGGAGCAGAAGCAGAAGTTTCTAGTTCCAGCCATTAAGGGAGAGAAGATCGTTGCTTATGCTCTTACCGAGCCTAATGCCGGTTCAGATGCCGCAGCTATTGAAACTACTGCTAAGAGGGATGGCGACTATTATATCGT
>JADFVG010000085.1 GCA_015222405.1 Chloroflexota bacterium | reverse complement strand
ACCGGTGGTCAATACCCTGCTCGGATTGGGCTCCTTCCCGCAATCCCATGTTCTTAGCTTCGGCATGCTGGGGATGCACGGCATCGCCTGCGCCAACCTGGCGGTAGATGCCGCTGACCTCATTATTGCCATTGGCATGAGGTTCGATGACCGGGCTACGGCAAGGGTCTCGGGCTTCGCACCCCATGCCCAGATAATTCATATCGATATCGACCCCGCAGAGATAGGGAAGAATGTGCGGGTAGATGTGCCCATTGTGGGCGATGTGGCCCAGGTTCTAGAAGCCCTCAATGAGCAGGTGATCCCTCAGAGCCGGGTTGACTGGATCTCCGAGATCGAGGAGTGGCAACGAGCGCACCCGTCGACGACGATCAGGGAGACGGGGAGCCTGCTCCCTCAATATGTGATCCAGCAGATCCATGAAATAACCGGGGGCAATGCCATCATCGTCACCGGCGTGGGGCAGAACCAGATGTGGGCCGCCCACTTTTTCCAGTATGAGAGGCCCAATACCTTGATCTCCTCTGGAGGTTTGGGCCCTATGGGATTTGAGCTGCCGGCAGCCGTGGGGGCCAAGGTGGCATGTCCCGAGGAAACTGTTTGGTGCATCGCCGGCGATGGCGGCTTTCAGATGACCATCCAGGAGCTGGCTACCGTGGTTCAGGAGAACCTGGCGGTAAAGATAGCAATCATCAATAACAGGTTCTTGGGCATGGTGAGGCAGTGGCAGGAGCTTTTCTACCAGCGTCGCTATGTAGCAACGCCCCTCGCTGGCCCGGACTTCGTCAAGGTAGCGGAGGCCTATGGCATCGCCGCCCTTAAGGTAACAGATAGGCTCCAGGTAATTCCTGCCATCGAGCAAGCCATGGAGCACCAGGGGCCCTTCCTCATCGACTTCCAGGTCGAGCCTGAGGAGAACGTTTATCCCATGGTGCCTCCGGGCGCGGCTCTGGCCGAGATCATGGAGGAGCATAGGGAGGAGGTTAGAGCAAGATAATGGCTAAGCATACCCTAGTAGCTTTGGTCGAAGATAAGCCCGGGGTCTTGAACCGGGTGGCAAGCCTTTTTCGGCGGCGGGGCTTCAATATCGAGAGCATCGCCGTGGGGCATACTGAATTGCCCGGTGTGTCGCGGATGACCGTCGTGGTCGATGGCACCACTGCTTTAGTGGAGCAGGTGAGAAAGCAACTGGATAAGCTCATCGACGTAGTCAGGGTTAGCGATATCACCGATGAGAGCACGGTAGCCCGAGAGCTAGCCCTGATCAAGGTTAAAGCTGCCCCGGCCACCAGGAGCGAGATCATTCAGATCGTGGACATCTTCAGGGCAAACATTGTAGATGTTGCCTCAGACTCGGTTACCGTCGAGGTTACCGGCGATGAGGATAAGATCGATTCCCTGTTTCGCCTGCTCCGGGGCTTTGGTATCAAGGAGATAGCGCGCACCGGGCGCATCGCTATGACCCGGGGAGCGGCAGGTCTCCTCACCGTGGAGGAGGGAAAGCCCCCCAGAGAGGCTCCTCGGGCCAAGAGGGTGAAAAGCACTGATGAAATATCAAATCTATAAGGGGGTTGAGTGATGGCCAAGATTTACTACGACAAGGATGCAAATTTAGACCTCCTAAAGGACAAAAAAATCGGAGTCATCGGCTTTGGCAGCCAGGGACATGCCCATTCCCTGAATCTCAAGGAGAGCGGCTGCGATGTGATGGTGGGCGAGCTCCAGGATAGCGCGCCATGGAGAGATGCCGCTGCGGCCGGGCTCAAGGTAGCCACCGCTGACGAGGTGGCAAAGGCATCGGATATAATCGTGATGCTTGTCCCCGACCAGCTTCATCGCACGGTGTTTTACAGCTCCATTGAAAAGGGGCTTGAAAAAGGGAATATGCTCATGTTTGCCCACGGCTTCAACATCCACTACGGGCAGATAACCCCACCTCCAGAAGTCGATGTCACCATGATAGCGCCCAAGTGCCCGGGCCACATGTTGCGCCGTCTTTATCAGGAGGGCTCAAGCGCCCCAGCACTGGTCGCCATCCATCAGGACGCCTCGGGCAAGGCAAAGGAGATTGCCCTTGCCTATGCCAAGGGGGTAGGCTGCACCAAGGCCGGGGTTCTGGAAACCACCTTCGCCGAGGAGACCGAGACCGACCTCTTTGGGGAGCAGGTGGTGCTCTGCGGTGGGATCACCTCTCTGGTAAAGGCAGCCTTTGAGACCCTGGTCGAGGCTGGCTATCAGCCTGAGATCGCCTACTTCGAATGCCTCCATGAGCTCAAGCTCATCGTGGACCTCATTTATCAGGGGGGCTTGAGCTACATGCGCTATTCGGTGAGCGATACCGCAGAATATGGCGACTATACCAGAGGGCCAAGGGTTATTGATGAACTGGTCAGGGGGGAGATGTGGGACATCCTGGAGGAGATCCAGAATGGCACCTTCGCCCGGGAATGGATCCTGGAGAATCAGGCAGGGCGCCCCAGCTTCAACCTGATGAGGCGAATAGAGGCAGAGCACGAGATCGAGGAAGTGGGCAAAAAGCTGAGAGAGATGATGCCCTGGCTGGGGGGTAAATAAGGGGGACTTGTGGCTTATAGTAGAGGGCAGCATCCAACCGCTAGGAGGGCGAAAAAGGGAGGACGAAAAATGGAGCGGGTGATAATCTTTGACACCACATTAAGGGATGGGGAGCAGGCACCGGGGGCCACCCTCAACCTCGATGAGAAGCTCCAGATTGCCCACCAACTGGAGAAGCTGGGCGTCGATGTCATCGAGGCTGGCTTCCCCATCGCCTCCCCCGGCGACTTCGAGTCGGTGCGCCTCATCGCCAAGGAGGTGAGGGAGCCCATAATCTGCGCCCTGGCTCATGCCAATCCCGATGCGGTGGACCGCGCCTGGGAGTCAATAAAGGAGGCAAAGAGGGGGCGAGTTCACGTCTTCCTCTCCAGCTCTGACATCCACCTTACCCATCAGCTCAGGATGGGGCGGGGGGAGATCCTTGAGCTTGCCGCCACCATGGTCGCCCGCGCCAAAGGCTATATTGAGGATGTGGAGTTCTCCCCCATGGATGCCACTCGCACCAGTCCCGAGTTCATCTATCAGATACTGAAGGCTACTATCGATGCCGGGGCAACAACGGTGAACATCCCCGATACCGTGGGTTACACCACTCCCGAGGAGTTCTCCCGGCTGATCAGGGGCATCTTTGACAACGTGCCCAACATAGATAAGGCGGTGGTCAGCGTTCATTGCCACGATGACCTGGGGCTTGCTGTGGCTAACAGCGTTGCTGCGCTTGCCTGTGGCGCAAGGCAAGTGGAATGCACCATAAATGGCATTGGGGAGCGGGCGGGAAATGCCTCTATGGAGGAGATCGTGATGGCGCTCCGCACCAGAAAGGACTTCTTCAACCTGACCACCAATATCGACACCACCCAGATCTATAAAACCAGCCGCCTGGTGAGCGAGCTTACCGGCTTTTCGGTGCCGCCCAACAAGGCAGTGGTCGGGGCAAATGCCTTCCGCCATGAGTCGGGAATCCATCAGGATGGCATTCTCAAGGAGCCCACCACATATGAGATCATGGACGCCCGCACCGTAGGGTTGCCATCCAGCGCTCTGGTCCTGGGAAAGCATAGCGGGCGCCATGCCTTGAAAGCCAGGCTTGAGCAATTGGGCTACACCTTGAGCAAGGAGGAGCTAAATCGTGCCTTCTCCGACTTCAAGGAACTGGCAGACAAAAAGAAAGAGGTAACCGACCGCGACCTCGAGTCCCTGGTGGCCGAGGAGATGCGCACCGTATCCGAGACCTACCATCTAGACCAGGTTCAGGTCTCCTGTGGCGACCGTAGCGTACCTACCGCCTCGGTGAGGCTCATCGACCCTGAGGGCAATGTCGTCGCCGATGCCGCTCTGGGGACGGGGCCTGTGGACGCTATCTACAAGGCCATCAATCGCATCGTGGGCGTGCCCAACGTCCTCACCGAGTTCAGTGTCAAATCTATCACCGAAGGAATTGACGCCATCGGGGAGGTGACCATCAGGATAGAAAGCGAAGGCAAGGTTTACACCGGGCGTGGTGCCGCCACCGACATCATTGTTGCCAGCGCCAAGGCCTACATGAATGCCCTCAACAGGCTGCTGGCGGTTAAGGGTAAGAAGTAGGAGGTCTGAATGGCTGAAGAGAAAAAAGTTGAGAGACGCCTTGAGGGCCTGGAGCGCTCAGCCAAGATACTCCTGGCCTTGATCCTGACAAGCCTCTCGTGTAGCCTCGTTGCTCTGCTACTGGCTCTGGTGACGCTGCTCACCACCGACTAGCTGGTTTGGAAGCAAACCAGGAGAAGAAAGATGGCGGAAGCAAAGACTGATGCCCTCATCGCTTACTGCGGCCTCGATTGCAGCCGTTGCTTTGGCTATACCAAGACGATAAGCGAGGCGTCCAAGGGGCTGCGAAGGACGATGAGGGCAGAAAAGATAAAGCAGGTCTGGCCCTCCATCCCTTTCTTGGGGGACTACGACTCCTTCAAGAAGACCCTTGACGCCCTTGCCGGCCTCAGGTGCGGGGGATGCCGCGAGGGCGGCGGGCCCCCCTGGTGCAAGATAAGAACCTGCTGTCTCAAACGAGGCTACGAAAGCTGTGCCCAATGCGATGAGTTCGAGTCCTGTGAAAAGCTCACCTTCCTCGAACCGGGCCATAAGGACGAGCACCTCAAAATCCTGAGAAAGCTGAGAAAGGCAAAGGCTTAGGTATGACCCTAGCCGAAAAGATCCTCGCTGCCCATAGTGGCAAAAAGAGGGTCAGCCCTGGCGAATTTATCAGCGCCAGGGTTGACCTGGTTATGGCCAATGATATAACGGCGCCTATTGCCATCATGGAGTTTGAGCGCCTGGGGATTAAAGCGGTATTCGACCCCCAAAGGGTGGTGATGGTGACAGATCACAACGTGCCGGCAAAGGACATCCTCGCTGCGGAGCAGGCGAAGCTCCTCCGGGACTTCGCCCGTCAGCAAGGGCTGGTCTATCTCGATTGTGGCAAATTCGGCATCGAGCATGTGGTGTTGCCGGAACAGGGGTTGGTCCTGCCCGGGGATGTAGTTGTGGGCGCTGATTCTCACACCTGCACCTACGGAGCCTTAGGCGCCTTTGCCACCGGGATGGGCTCAACCGACATCGCCTGTGCTATGGCCACTGGAGAGATATGGATGAAGGTTCCTCCCACTATAAAGTTCGTTTATCACGGCAGGGCGAAAAAATGGGTCACTGCTAAGGACCTCATCCTCTACACCATCGGCGACATCGGGGTCGATGGCGCCCGATATGCCGTAATGGAGTTTTGTGGTGAAGCCATCGCTGAGCTTTCGATGGACGGTCGCTTCACTATGGCCAATATGGCCATCGAGGCCGGGGCCAAGGTGGGCCTCTTTCGAACTGACGAAAAGACCGTTGAATATGTCAAGTCGCGTGCCAGGCGTCCCTACCAAGTCTATGAGCCTGACGAGGATAGCCAATATTCGAAGGTCATAGAATACGATGTATCCCTCATCGAGCCTCAGGTTGCCTTCCCTCACCTGCCCTCCAACACCAAGGGGATAAGCGAGGTGGGTGAGGTGAAGATCGACCAGGCGGTTATTGGCAGTTGCACCAACGGACGCCTCGAAGACCTGCGGCTGGCGGCTGAGGTGCTGAAGGGGCGCAAGGTGCACCCTGATGTGCGCTGCCTCATCATCCCAGGCTCCCAGGAGGTCTATCTTCAAGCACTGCGGGAGGGGCTGGTGGAGGCTTTCATCCAGGCCGGCGCTACGGTGACCATGCCTACCTGCGGCCCCTGCGGCGGCTTCCATATGGGGGTTCTCGCCCCCGGTGAGCGCTGCATCGCCACCACCAACCGCAATTTTGTCGGCCGCATGGGGAGCCCGAAGTCGGAGGTCTATCTGGCAAACCCGGCAATCGCCGCCGCCAGCGCCATACTGGGGCAGATCGGGGGGCCGGAGGAGGTAGTGGACAAAAAGTAGAGGGAGAAATCATGAAGGACAAGGGGGAGGAGCTACCCCGCGCAAGGGTCTTCATAGGTTGCGGTCAACGCAATGAAAAAGAGAAACAAATCGGTCTTGCTTGTAAGCAGTACTTTGATGAGCGACACTTTATATCTTACTTTGCAGAAGAAGTCCATAGCTTAGAAGCACTAACAGAAAATATTTTCCGCCACTTGAGAAACAGTGAATACTCTGTATTCATAGATTTTAGGAGAGAAGAAGTAGACGATGGCAAGTTTAGAGGCTCTGTGTTCGTGAATCAGGAAATCGCCATAGCTTCGTTCCTTCAGATAGATAGTAGAGTATTTCACGAAAAGGGGGTAATTAGGGAAGGTGTTGTAGAACATCTGATAGCAAACCCCATTTACTTCAGCGGCAAACAGGATTTACTGGTACACCTTGAAGAAAGCACAAAAGAGTGGCGCTCTGATTGGAGAAAAGACCTATCTGTCAAATTTCTCCGAGTAGTTCCTAACGTAAGGGATCAATACGGCAATTTCGCAGATTGGTATCATTTGCAGGTGTCGAATAATCACCAGAATGAACATGCTAGAAATTGTGCAGCATATGTCTCAAAAATCAA
This sequence comes from Chloroflexota bacterium, assembly GCA_015222405.1. Classification (GTDB taxonomy): domain Bacteria; phylum Chloroflexota; class Dehalococcoidia; order E44-bin15; family E44-bin15; genus JADFVG01. The sequence continues at coordinate 17,260 of JADFVG010000085.1, read as the reverse complement.
AAACCTCGATTCAGGAGAGGAAATTGATCCAGGAAAATTTGAATTGGTTTGGGCTGGGACTGGATTATTTGAGAGGCACATTCTGCCCAAGGGGGAAGCGGAGGTTGATGCATTTTTGATCGTTCGAGGGGAAGATATTATAAGATTTCATCATCGGCCAAGTACGTCTTCCCAATATGGTATACGACCGCTCGGTAAGGGGAACTATCTTCTAACATATTTAATCGTCTCTGAAAATTTCGAGCACGTAACGAAGACCTTCAAGCTGGAATTCGAGGGAGATTATACACAGATTAACTTTTTTGAATGGAGTGAGGTCATCTCTTGAAACTACGAGGCAAAGTTCACAAATACGGGGCTAATGTCGATACCGACGCCATCACCCCGGCTCGCTACGGGCAAAATATTTAATAATCAAAAGGAAGCTAAAAATGGCAGAATTCATAGCGTGGAACAGTCAACCTCTAGATGAGTGGGCTAAGAAATACGCTCAGGGAAAATTCATCGATCTCAATGGTTATTCTACCCACTATATCGAGAAGGGAGAAGGAGACCCTGTTATTCTCATCCATGGGTTCTTTTACGATTCATATATGTGGAACAAAAACATAGATGCCCTGGCCAAAAAATTTAAGGTCTATGCCCTTGACCTGTTTGGATTTGGCTATAGCACTCGGGAGCCTATGGATTATGGCTATCCACTATATGCTGACCAACTTCTTAAATTCATGGATGCTATCAATATTCAGAGGGCTTCTCTGGTAGGGCAGTCTATGGGTGGCGGAACCTCCATTCTCTTTTGCGTCCAGCACAGGGAGAGGGTCAACAAGCTTATTCTGGTGGACGCGGCAGGTTTGCCTAACCCCATACCCTTGTTGGGCAAGATAGCTAATTTGCCTAAGGTAGGGGGGTTTGCCTATGGCCTCAACACCAATTTCGTGCGCAAGACTACGCTAAAGACCACCTTCATAGACAAGCACTTCATTACTGATGACTACTTTGAGAATGCAACCCGCTTTCACAAGATTAAAGGTACCACTGAGGTCTTACTGAAAATCCTACGCAAGCAGTTTTTCAACACGTTGCCAAGTGAGACCCACAGGCTAGGAGAGATGGATGTGCCCATACTGATTGTATGGGGTCGCCAAGACAAAGCTATTCCCGTTGCTAGGGGACAACAGATGCACGAAATCTTAAAGACTTCTCGCCTGGAGTTTTTTGATCGAGCTGGGCATTGTCCCCATGATGAACAGTCAGAGAAATTTAATCAGATTGCCGTTGATTTCCTGTCTCAAACAGAAGGGGCAAAATGAAGTGAATTTCGATACTGCTCTTACACCGATAATGTTAACTCAGATGGCAGGGGACTTTCAAAAGGAGGATACAGCTTGAAACTACGAGGCAAAGTTCACAAATATGGGGCTAATGTTGATACCGATGTCATCATCCCCGGCGTCTATCTCACCCTCACCGAGCCTGCTGAGCTGGCGGAGCACTGCATGGAAGGTATCGATAGCGAATTTGCCCAGAAGGTCGAAAAAGGCGACATCATCGTCGCCGGCACCAATTTCGGCTGCGGCTCATCGCGGGAGCATGCCCCCATCGCCATCAAGGCCTCGGGCATCTCCTGCGTCATCGCCAAGAGCTTCGCCCGCATCTTCTTTCGCAACGCCATCAACATCGGCCTCCCCCTCCTTGAATGCCCCCAGGCCGCAGAGGAGAGCGAGACGGGAGACACCCTGGAGGTGGAACTGGAAACCGGCGAGATCAGGAACATTACCAGAGACAGGCTATTTCAGGCCGAGCCTTACCCCGATTTCATGCTGGAGCTGATATCGGCAGGGGGGCTCATTGAACATACGAAAAGAATCTTAGAGGCGAGGAGGTCAGGGTGAAATTTGACATCGCCCTGCTGCCCGGCGATGGCGTCGGTCCCGAGGTTGCCGCCGAGGGGGTAAAGGTTCTTGAGGCCGTGGGCAGGAGGTTCGGGCATGAATTCACCTTCGACGAGGGGGATATTGGCGGGATAGCCATCGACCGCCACGGGGTCGCCCTGCCTGAAGAGACGCTCAAAAAGTGCGAAAAAAGCGATGCCGTGCTCTTAGGGGCAGTGGGGGGGCCGAAATGGGATGACCCGAGGGCAAAAATGCGCCCCGAGGACGGGCTTCTCGGCCTGAGAAAGGGGCTGAGGCTGTTTGCCAATCTGCGTCCGGTCAAGGTGCTGCCCATGCTCCTCGATTCCACCACATTAAAGCCAGATACTATCAGGGGCGTTGATCTTATTGTGGTGCGGGAACTCACCGGCGGTCTCTATTTCGGCAAGCCAAAGAAGCAGTGGCAGACGGCCAGAGGGAGGAAAGCGGTGGATACCCTGGCCTATTCGGAAAAGGAGATCGAGCGCATCCTGAAGGTCGGCTTTGAGCTGGCACGAAACCGCAGAAAAAAGCTGGCCTCGGTGGACAAGGCCAATATCCTGGAGTCTTCGCGGCTGTGGCGCCAGATCGCCATCGAGCTCTCAGCCCAGTATCCCGATGTCGAGCTTCAGCACATGCTGGTCGATGCCTGCGCCATGAGACTCATCCAGCGCCCCGCCGATTTCGATGTCATCGTCACCGAGAACATGTTTGGCGACATCCTCACCGATGAGGCCTCGATGCTCGTCGGCTCCATGGGGATGCTCCCATCGGCGAGCCTCGCCGGCGTGCCAAAGGAAGGCGAAAGGACCTTTGGCCTTTACGAGCCGATTCACGGCAGCGCCCCGAGAAGGGCGGGGCAGAACATTGTCAATCCCATCGCCATGATCATGAGCGTGGCCATGATGCTGCGCTACTCCCTGGGGCTGGTGAAGGAAGCGGGGGCAGTGGAGAAGGCGGTAAGCGACGTTTTAGACCAGGGATACCGCACTTATGATATAATGGAGCAAGGCAAAAAGCAGGTGGGCACCAGGGAGATGGGGGATCTGATTGCGACAAGGGTAGGTTGATGGAGGAGAGGGTAGCAATCTTCATAGATGGAAGCAACTTCTACCACGCCCTGAAGGACAACTTTGGGCGGGCAGACTTGGATTTTGGAGTTCTTGCCTCTAGGCTGTGTGGTGAACGCCTTCTTCTCCGCACCTATTACTACAATGTCCCTGTGGATCAGCAGAAGGAGCCTCAGAGATATGCTGAGCAGCGGAAGTTTTTCGCTCGGTTGCACCTGACCCCATACCTTACGCTCAAGCTAGGGCGACTGGTTTATAGAGGAGGTGCACCCATCGAGAAGGGCGTTGATGTGAAGTTGGCCACCGACATGCTGAACCTGGCATGGAAGAATGTGTACGATACAGCGATCATAGTTACCGGAGACGGGGATTTCGCCGACGCGGTGGAGGCGGTGAAAGAGCTGGGCAAACATGTAGAGAACGCCTTTACCAAGAAGGGGCTATCTCAGCATCTGCGGCAGGCTTGCGACCGCCTAACTGTTATAGACGAGGGTTTTCTGAAGGAATGCTGGCTGAAGTAATTAAAAGCAGGGGGTGAAAGTTTCCTTTGACCCCCTGGCGGTTATTACCCGCCATGGCCTAAGCGATGGCGGGGTGGTAATTACACAGTATATTCTACAATAAATAATGTACTATTCTGTCGAGTCTTTGTCAAGTCCTTTTTGAGAACCGACAACACAAGGGAGAAATCGATGACACAGATTCAGCTCTATGACACCACCCTTAGAGATGGGGCGCAGCGTGAGGGCATATCCTTCACCGTTGAGGACAAGCTCCGCATCGTGCGCAAGCTCGATGAGCTGGGCGTCCACTTCATCGAGGGTGGCTGGCCGGGCTCAAACCCCAAGGACGATGAATTCTTTGCCCTCGCCCAGGGCCTTAGTCTCTCCAATGCCCAACTTGCCGCCTTCGCCTCCACCAGGCGACCCAAGACGAAGGCGGAAAAGGACCCTAACCTTCTTGCCCTGCTCCAGGCGGGAACAAAGGTGGTTACTATAGTGGGGAAGAGCTGGAACCACCATGTAACCCAGGTATTGGGGACCAGCCTTGAAGAGAATTTGGGCATGGTCGCCGACTCCATAAGCTTCCTCAAATCTCAGGGGCGCACGGTCTTCTTCGATGCTGAGCACTTCTTCGATGGCTATAAGGCCAACCCTGAGTATGCGCTGAAGACGATCAAGATGGCCGCAGATGCCGGGGCTAGCTGTGTTATCCTCTGCGATACCAATGGCGGCGCTCTGCCCCAGGAGGTATCCACTGCCCTTGCTGTTGCAAAAAGGGAGGTCAGCGTTCCCTTGGGTATTCATGCCCATAATGATGCTGAGCTTGCCGTAGCAAATACCCTGGCGGCGGTTGAGGCGGGAGCAACCCAGATTCAGGGTACCATCAATGGCTACGGAGAGCGCTGCGGAAATGCCAACCTGTGCTCCGTTATCCCCACCCTCAAGCTCAAAATGGGCATCGATTGCATCAACGATGAGCAGCTCGCCATGTTGACCGAGGTCGCCCATTGTGTGGCCGAGATCGCTAACCTGACCATAGATAGCTACCTGCCCTATGTGGGATCAAGCGCCTTCGCCCACAAGGCCGGGCTTCATGTCGATGCCATGATCAAGTGGGAGGAGAGCTATCACCACGTCGATCCTGAGTTGGTGGGCAACCGATGGCGAACACTGGTATCAGAACTTTCAGGAAGGGGAGGGATTGTATATAAGGCCAAGGAAAGGGGACTGGAGTTAGACGCCCAAGATGAACGGACACTGGCTATTTTAAGCCACATCAAAGCCATGGAAAGCCGTGGCTTCCAGTATGATGGCGCCGAAGCTTCATTTGAGCTCATTATCCGCCGCTCCCAGCCAGACTATCGACCGCTCTTCGAGCTTGTAGATTTCATGGTGATGGTAGAAAAAAGGCGCCGCCCCCCTACTATAGAGGAGGAAGAGCTGTTATCCGAGGCCACAGTGAAGGTAAAGGTGGGTGGTGAGGTGATTCACACTGCAGCCGAAGGTAATGGTCCGGTTAACGCCTTGGATGCGGCGCTGCGAAAAGCGCTTCTGGTTTTCTATCCCAGTCTGGCAGCGGTGAGGCTGGTGGACTATAAGGTTCGCGCCATAGATGAAACCGAGGGCACTGCCTCTCGGGTGTGCGTTTTCATTGAATCCAGCGATGGGAAGCATGAGTGGAGGACGGTGGGAAGTTCCTCCAACATCATCGAGGCAAGCTGGCTGGCTTTGGCCGATAGCCTTGAGTACTGGCTCCTGAGACAGGCGGCAGAGGGGGGTGTACTTTAGTACTGGTGGCGGTTGAGGCAAGCTGAGAGGAATTATCGACCCTGTTTGTGTCAATTATAACCCATTCCTCTCTGTTTTGCGCCCCAAGTCCGTAAGAAAATCTCGTCCCAGGTCACTTTTTCACCCTATGCGCCTATGATGCTATGTTTGACGCTGGCTTCACCTGAGCCTAGACTTTAGGGGCAACGCCCATGAATAGAATAAGTTCAGTCCTCCGCAGTTGGCAAATAGGTCTCGGGGAAGGCTTGAGGGGTGCCCTCATCTTCCGCGGGGTCGCTTTCATGCTGGGGTTACTGGTCGTTTTGCGCGTCGCCACTCTGGTGAACCCTGACTATTCTCTGGGCCCGGTGGCCGGTGTGCTTGGCGGTGCCATAATCCTGCAGTTTGTGTGCTACTTTTTGCTTCGCCAAGAACGCCTCCTTTCCCACCTCAGCTGGCTTCTCCTGGTAACCGACATCCTGATAATAACCCTGCTGGTGTATTTCACCGGGGGGGTTGAAAGCATCTTCATCTGGGCTTACCTGGTGGTAATACTCTGGTGGGGATATATGGCCAGACTAAAAGGGGCAGTGACCGCCGGAGCGCTCTCACTGGTCGCCTTTTGGCTTTTCACCGGACTGGAACTGGGAGGTGCCCTTCCCCACTATCAGCTCCTTCCTCTGGAGGAAAGTTTCTACGAGGACACCTCGCTGGTGGGAGCTATTATTGCCGTCTATTCCCTGGCCATCCCCCTGGTGATCTGGATCGGCACCTATCTTTCCACTCGCCGTCAGATGGAGAGCACAAGGCGGGGTTATCTCGAGGGTGTGCGAGCCTTTGTTGAGGCTGTGGAAGCCAAGGACCCCCACACCAAGGGGCACTCAGAAAGGGTTGCCCGCTACGCTGTTCTTATTTCCCAGGAACTGGGACTTAAGAAGAAAGAGATAGAGTTAATCCGGCAGGCGGGGCTTATTTACGATGTGGGCAAGATCTTCCTTCCTGAAGATGTCCTCACCGCCAGGGGGGAGCTAGAGCCAGCACAGCAGGCGGCGATGATGAGCCATCCTTTGCTCAGCTACGAAGTGCTGGAGAAAACCGGTGCCCCCGAAGATATTCTCCTTGCGGTAAGGCATCACCACGAGTGGTATGGGGGTGGGGGCTACCCCGACGGGCTCCGAGGACAGGATATACCCCTTGCCGCGTGCATCCTGGCCGTGGCTGACGCCTTTGAGGCGATGACTGCTGGACGCTTCTACCGCGCCCGGCGCTCCATCGAGGAGGCAGCGGGGGAGCTTTCCCGGGGAAAGGGGACCCAGTTTGACCCCAAGGTTGTGGACGCCTTCCTCAAGCGATTGGAGAAGGAAAAGGTGCCGACACGATTGCCTGAGGAGGTACCAGCCCCCGCTGAAAAGGAAGAGGTCAAGGTCCCCCTTGCCCGCCGAGAATTGCCCTGGACCCTGGGCATGATGACCACCACCCAGTACAAGGCCTCCACCATCCTGTTTCGACTTGGTCAGGAGGTGCGCTCTATTCTTGACCGTAGCACCATCCAGAGCAAGGTTCTATCGCTGCTTAGAGAGGTTCAGAGCTACGATAATTGTGCCCTTTTCATCAGGGAGGAGAGCGGTGAGCTGGTGATGCAAGCAGCCATCGGGTATCGGATTCATCAGAGAGGCGCTAGGGTAGCCAAGGAGGAAGGGGTTATCGGCTGGGTCGCAGAGCATGGAGTGGTGCGAATGATCCCCGATGTAACCACTAACTCCAGCTACTTGGAGAGCAGCTTCCTCAGGTCGGGGGCTATGCTCGTTGTCCCGCTGGCGACGGAGGGTAAGGTGGTAGCGGTTCTTGTGGTCGAGAATGAGCTACCCGATGCTTTTAGCATGGAGGATGTCCGTCTCGCTGAGGCCATCGGACCATACATTGCGGCGGTGATCGAGGTCGCACTGCTCCACGAACAGGTAAAGAGCGCCGCTTCCTATGACAGCCTCACCGGTGTTTATAACCATCGCTACTTTTATGAGCGCTTGGGGCAGGAAATGAGCCACTCTCAGCGTCATGGACACCCCCTTTCCATCGTCATCATCGATGTCGATGCACTAAAGAAGATAAACGACCTCCACGGGCACCTCGCTGGAGACGAAGCACTGAGGAGGATAGGACGCCTGTTGAAGGAGAACGTGAGAGCCGCCGATGTGGTCGCCAGATACGGAGGGGACGAGTTTGCCATTATCATGCCAGAAACGGACAAGGAGGAGGCAGAGAAGGTCATAGCCAGGCTTATGCTTGTCCTGGACGAATCCACTGTTGAATATGGTGAGCTGAGCTTCCCTATGCCCTCTCGCTCCCATGGAGTGGCTACCTTCCCCTGGAACGGTAACAACTCCACCGAGCTCTTCGCCGTTGCTGACGCCCATCTTTATGAGGAAAAAGGGGGGAAAGCTGCCAGCGCCTGAGGGAGCTCACCTGGGTTTTCCCAAGGGGATGATATAAAGAGGCTTGACCTCTCTCTCGAGGTTCATCACCCGGCTCACGTCTTCATCGGAGAAAGCCCCCACCATCACCGCGGCTAAACCCAGTGCCACCGCCTGTAAATGGATGTTTCCCCCCACATGCCCCGCTTCCATGTGAACGTATCTCTCCGCCCTCCGCCCATATTGCCAGGCGGTCCTTTCATAGAGGCCACAAATCACAATATCCACCGGTGCCTGGGCAATAAATTCCTGGTCCAGGGCGGCAGTGGAGAGCTGCTGCCTGAAATCCCCTTCTTTATGGCGGCAGAGGGAGTGATTTTCAACATTGTAATGGTAGATTGCCGCCTCAAGCCCCTCTACCCCACCCCGACCCACGAAAACATAGACTTCGAGGGGATAAGTGGCTCCGGCACTGGGGGCTGCCCTTAGTCCCTCAGCATGGGTAATCCCCTGAGCTGACCATAATACCTGAGAAAGCTGGGAGAGGGACAATGGTTCCCCCTTATACCTTCTCACCGACCTTCTTCGGGCAACGGACTCCTCTAAAGACATCGCTCCCCGCTGGCTGGGGGGAGGAAGGGGGAACTCGGGGCCGCGGTCAAACTCGCCCTCTCTGAAATTTCTCTTGCGAAACATGAGAACCCCTCTTCATTCGAGCAGTTGGGCACTGGCCTCAGCAGTGACGATGCGGTACACCTCCTGAAGGGGAAGGCCATGCTCCTGAGCGAGACGGCGGCAGTCTTCAAACTCGGGGGAGAGACTGATTCTGGCGCCGCGAAAGTGCTTCACTTTGACCCCGACTCTGCCCAGGCTGGAATCGAATGCTATAATTTCCCGCTCCGATTCATGGCGCCCAACCCTCTGCCAGCGCATGCCCAATGTGGAGGTCTCCCGCAGCAGGGTGTCCACAATCTTGCCTTCAGCCTCAGGAGGTGCAAGGACGCTGAGCATCACTGCGGGGCGATTCTTCTTCATCTGGATCGGGGTGAACCAAACATCCAGAGCGCCGTGCTCAAAGAGGCGCTCCATAACATAGCCATAAAGCTCAGGGCTCATGTCGTCGATATTGGTCTCCAGGAGGAGAAGCTGGCGCTCCTCGGCGGTGCTCTCCCCGATCCAAAGGGGAAGGACGTTAGGCATACTGGCCAGCTCCCGCGAGCCAACGCCGTAGCCAATGCGCTCCAGGCGAAATGTTGGGCTCTCGAATGAGGCCAGGGTGGTAACGATGGCTGCCCCGGTGGGGGTAACCAGCTCCCCCAGCTCAGGGGAAGGCGTGGGTCGGATCGGTGCCCCCGATGTGGCGATAAGCTCAAGAGTGGCGGGCGCGGGCACGGGTAGGACGCCGTGCTCTGCTTGCACTGTCCCGCTACCGGCAGGCAAAGGGGAGGAAAAGAGGGCCTCGATCCCCAGGAGGTCAAGCCCGATAACTGCTCCCACCACATCAACGATGGCATCGGTGGCCCCCACCTCGTGAAAGTGGACTTCATCAATTGGGACGCGATGGACCTTAGCCTCGGCTGTGGCAAGGCGGTTGAAGATAAGGGCACATCGCTCTTTCGCCCTTTGGCTTAATTCGCTATTTTCAACTAGACTCAATATATCCTTTATCCCACGCTGCTCTTGGGCGCTTTCATCCACAGCTACAATCACCTGCGTTCCGGTGATTATCCCCCGGCTCGCTGGCTGGGACGATATTCGGTAGCCAGAAAGGGGAAGCCGGGCAAGGCTGGCGTTGAGGGAGTCAAGGGATAGCCCAGCATCTAAAAGCGCCCCCAGGATCATGTCGCCGCTGGCGCCAGAAAAGCAATCGAAATAGCCGATCTTCAATGAAGCCTCCTCAAAGGTTCATGCTCCCTGGGCGATAGCCGGCAAGGTCGAGGGCAACATAGCTATAACCCAAAGCACGAAGCGCCTCCACTACCTGAAGTCGCATCTTGCCATCGGTGACCAGTGCCATATCCTCAGCGCTGACCTCGATGCGAGCGATGTCGCCGTGATGGCGCACCCGAAACTGGCGCAGCCCCAGTTGAGCCAGATACTCTTCGGCGGCGGAAACGCGCCCCAGAAGCTCCACGGTGATGGCAGTGCCATAGGGGATGCGGGTGGCAAGGCATGGGGTGGATGGCTTGTCCCAGTTGGGCGAGCCTCGGCCGCGGGAAAGGCGGCGAATGTCGGCCTTGGTCAGCCCGGCCTCAAGAAGGGGGCTTCGCACCCCAAGCTCCTCGGCAGCCATCCTGCCCGGTCGATAGTCGCTGATGTCATCATAGTTTGTGCCATCCACCACCCCCGAAAGCCCCTCCTCCTCAGCGATACGGCGCAGGAGCTGAAAAAGCCCCCGCTTGCAGTAGTAGCAGCGGAGAGGGTCATTGGCGACAAAGGATGCGTCTTCCAGCTCATTGGTCTCAATAAGGGTCTGGCGCAGACCAAGCTGGCGAGCCAACGATTCAGCCTGAGCGATCTCTGAAGCGGGGTAAATGGGCGAAGAAGCGGTAACCGCCAGCGCTCTTTCGCCCAGAGTATCATGCGCTATAGAGGCCAGAAACGTACTATCGACACCGCCAGAGTAGGCGATGACCACTGAACCCAGCTCCTGGAGCAGGGAATTGAGTTTAGCTAGTTTGTCTCTCACCTTTAGCAAGTGCCACCCTGATTGCTTCCCTCAGCGATTCTACGCCAATAGGCTTGATCCCCTGAGGGGCACTGAACTTTGCTCGCCGAGGGAGGAGGCAGCGCCCGAAGCCCAGCTTCGCCGCCTCGGCCAGCCTCCGCTCCAACTGGGGAACGCCCCTCAGTTCGCCGCTCAGTCCCAGCTCGCCAATGGCCACCAGATCGGGGGCGATGGCAGCGCTGCGAAGACTGGAGGTGATAGCGAGGGCGATGCCAAGGTCGGCAGCGGGCTCATTGACCCTCAGTCCACCAACGACATTGACGATGATATCCTGATTACCCAGAGGAAGGCCAGCCCGCTTGCTCAGCACCGCGGTAATCAACAGCAGGCGGTTGAAATCGATGCCATTGGCGGTGCGGCGGGGGAGGCCAAAGCTGGTGGTGCTGGAGAGGGCCTGAATCTCCACCAGAAGGGGCCTGGTGCCCTCCAGGGTGGGGACCACAGCGGAGCCCACCGTATCACGAGCCCGCTGGGCAAGGAAAACCTGGGATGGATTATCCACCTCCATCAGGCCATCTCCCCTCATCTCAAAGATGCCCACCTCATTGGTTGAGCCAAAGCGGTTCTTCACGCTTCTCAAGAGCCGATAGGTACTGAAGGGCTCCCCCTCCAGATAGAGCACCACATCAACGATGTGCTCCAAGACGCGGGGCCCGGCGATGGCGCCATCCTTGGTAACATGCCCCGAGAGCAAAACGGGAATGCCAGCGGCCTTGGCCCACTGCATGAGCCTCATGGTGCACTCCCGAATCTGGCCCACGCTCCCCGGCGCTCCCCCCAGCTCATCGAGGTAAACCGTCTGGATGGAATCGATGATCACCAGATGGGGGGATTCCTGGTCGATGTGCTCCAGGATTATCTCCAGGTTGGTCTCGGGGAAGACGAAGAGGTGTTCACCGCCAAGACCGAGGCGGTTGGCCCGAAGTCTAACCTGCTCAAGCGATTCCTCACCGGAGACATAGATAACCTTTCCCTCTCGCTCAGCAGCCATCGCCGAAACCTGGAGCATAAGTGTCGATTTGCCGATGCCAGGGTCGCCACCGATAAGCACCAGAGAGCCAGGCACGATTCCCCCGCCCAGAACCCGATTGAACTCAGCCGAGGAGAGAGTGAGGCGCGGGGTTCCCTCGATAGTGACCTGGGAGAGCTCCTGAGGGGCGATTGATGGCAGCCGCGAGGGGGCGGCGTGTCTAGTGGGGGCACGCACCACCGTTTCGACAAAGGTGTTCCAGCCTTCGCAGCCGGGGCAGCGACCAAGCCATTTCGGGCTCTCCCTGCCGCACTGCTGGCAAACGAAAACCGTCCTAGAGCGACCTTTGTTCATTGCCCAAAACCTAAAGCAAACGGGGAAGCCCGAAGAAGACCTCCCCTCAAATCAGCCGACTTCCAGCTTTCTACTTTTTCATCGCAGCCAGAATCTCATCCGAAGTCCTCACCCGCCCCAGACTGGGGAAGACCCTATTCATAGCGTAATCGTGAGCCTCGGGCATTATGGAAGCGCAGCAATCGCTGAGGACAAGCACGTGGTAATCCCTCTGGCGGGCGTCGCGAGCGGTGTTCTCCACACAGCCGTTGGTGACCACGCCGGTCAATATCAGGGTATCGATGCCGCGAGCGCGCAGCAAAAGATCGAGGTCGGTGTTATAGAAGGCGCTGCCCCTGCGCTTCACCACCACATAATCCTCAGCCGCTGGCTTAAGCTCGGCAATGAAATCAGCCCCCGGGGTGTCCTCGATCATGATCTCGCCCATCTCCTTGGGAACCAGACCCTGAAGTATAAAGTCGGTGATGGTGGGGACAACATCGGCGCTGTCCTTTCGGTGCACCGTGGCTATATGCCAAATAGGAACCCTGGCTTCCCTGGCCCCCTTTATCACCCGGGCAATGTTACCAATAACCTTGCTGGATTGAACAGCATGAAAAAGTGGGGCAAAATATCCGCTCTCAGTCTTGACCAAGTCCTTCTGCATATCGATTACCAGAAGGGCAGTCTTTCCCAAATCGATATCTGTTTCCTTTTTCGCTCTATTGGCTGTGGAGGAAGACAAGCTATTGGCGGTCTTCTCCACCTTTTCGTTCCTGGACTCGAAATGAGAAAGAGACCCTCGATATGCGGTCTCTCTATCCCGCGCCTTTAAGGCAAGGCTCTGATGCAGCCCTTTTCAGGCTGAAACCTCTATTATGAGGATTTAGCTGCCTCTTTAGCCACTTCAAGGGTGCGGATCACGATCTCTTCACCCTCGCAGTCGACGAGCACGGTGTCCCCAGACTGAAAGTCGCCGCGGAGAAAGGCATCCGAGAGCGGGTCTTCCAACAAGTCCTGAATGGTGCGGCGCAGGGGTCGGGCACCAAAGACGGGGTCGTATCCCTTCTCGCCGAGAAGGTTCTTAGCAGCGTCGGTGACCTCTAGCTTTATCGCCTTCTCCGCCAGTTCTTTCCAAACCTCAAGCAGCATGAGATCAACGATCTGCCTGATATGCTCCTTGGTCAGGGCATGGAAGACAACAACACCATCGATGCGGTTGAGGAACTCGGGACGGAAGAACTTCTTCACCTCGCCCAGGACCTTCTCCTTCATCCTCTCATAGGCTTGCTCCAGGCTCTTTGCTTCATCGGTCTTGGTGGCAAAGCCTAAGGTGGTGTCCCGCTTAATCAACTCAGCACCGATATTGCTGGTCATAACGATGATGGTATTGCGGAAATCAACCTGCCTGCCCTTAGCATCGGCGAGGTGACCGTCATCGAATATCTGAAGCAATATATTGAATACATCGGGGTGCGCCTTCTCGATCTCATCAAGAAGGATCGCTGAGTATGATTTACGCCTCACCGCCTCGGTGAGCTGACCCCCTTCCTCGTAACCGATATAGCCCGGTGGCGCCCCAACCAGGCGAGCCACGGTGTGCTTCTCCATGAACTCCGACATGTCCAACCTGACCAGGGCCTCCCGGCTGCCAAAGAGGAATTCGGCCAGCACCCTCACCAGCTCCGTCTTTCCCACTCCGGTGGGACCGAGGAAAATGAAGCTGCCAATGGGGCGTCTGGGGTCCTTGAGTCCAGCTCGGGCCCGTCTCACCGCTTTGGAAATGATGGTGATTGCTTCATCCTGACCTATGATGTGTTGATGCAGCACCGACTCCATCTGAAGCAGGCGAGCGGTTTCATCCTTAGCCAAGCGGGTCACCGGGATCCCAGTCCACATGCTTACCACCTCGGCGATATCCTCCTCGGTGACCACGGGTGTCTCTCTCTTCTTTTCCTCCTGTGATTCCTCCTCTATCTTGGCTGCCAACTTCAGCTCGCGGTCCCTAAGCTCAGCAGCGAGCTCATACCCCTGAGAAGCGATGGCTGCCTCCTTATCCTTGCGCAGCGTTTCCAGGGCTTTCTCCGCCTCTGTTAAAGCGACGGGGGTTGAAAGATGCCTGAGCTTTACCCTTGATCCCGCCTCATCCACCAGGTCGATAGCCTTATCAGGGAGGAAGCGGTCAGGAATATACCTGGCCGCCAGTGCCGATGCTGCACTCACTGCCTCATCGCCTATGGTCAATCCATGATGCTCCTCATAGCGGCTCTTGATGCCTTTGAGGATATCCACGGTTTCCTCAATGGAAGGTTCATCCACCGTTACCGGTTGAAAGCGCCGCTCCAGGGCGGGATCACGCTCCACATGCTTTCGATAGTCATCGGCAGTGGTGGCACCGATGCATTGCAATTCCCCACGTGCCAGGGAGGGCTTCAGTATGCTGGCGGCATCCACAGCGCCCTCGGCAGCGCCAGCTCCGACAATGGTATGCATTTCATCGATAAAAAGCATGCAGTTGCCTGCCATTTTTATCTCATCGATTACCTTCTTCAGCCGCTCCTCAAACTCGCCTCGATACTTGGTCCCGGCCACCAGAGAGCCAATATCCAGGGTAAGCACTCGCTTATCTCTTAGCGTCTGGGGGACATTCCCGGCCACGATGCGATGGGCCAAGCCCTCAACAATGGCTGTCTTGCCCACTCCTGGCTCCCCGAGGAGAACGGGGTTGTTCTTGGTCCGCCGACTGAGGATCTGGATAACCCGCTCGATCTCCTTGTTGCGCCCGATAACGGGATCCAGCTTGCCAGCGCGAGCCATGGCGGTCAAATCCAGGCTTAGTTGGTCTAGGGTAGGGGTCCGAGAGGAGGGGCGAGCGCCAGCCTGATGCTGAGGCAGGGTCTGTTGCAGGGTGCGTTTCGTCTCCTCGCGTACCTTCTCTAGGCTGACACCAAGGCTTTCCAGGACACCAGCAGCAACCCCCTCACCCTCACGCAACAGCCCGAGAAGGAGATGCTCGGTGCCAATATAATTATGGCCCAGGCGACGGGCCTCATCTACGGCAAGCTCAATAACCCTTTTCGCCCTGGGGGTAAGCCCGATCTCGCCCCTAAAGGTTCGCTCCCCGCGCCCAATAATAAACTCCACCGCACTGCGCACCTTCTCCAGTTCCACACCGAGGTTTGACAGCACCTTGGCCGCAACCCCGTCACCCTCACGGACCAAGCCAAGGAGGATGTGCTCTGTGCCGATGTAGTTGTGATTGAAGCGCTGAGCTTCCTCTTGAGCCAGGGTGAGAACCCTGCGCGCTCTTTCAGTAAACTTTTCGAATCTGCTTGACATTTCCCACTCCAGGGTAGGACCGATTCAAGCTTATTTTAACATACTTATATCAAAATGAAAAGGGGCTAACGTAGTATTTTGAGCCCTTTTGTCTCGGAGACCTAGCCACGCCCTCCCTTTCTCGTAGCGGAGATCATCCTTTCAATGCCTAAGCCCAGGAGCACAAAAAGGAGCGCTGTCTCGCAGCTCCTTATTACCATGTTAGGCTCCGCTGCCTGCGTTACCCCGTAAAGCCAAATATTGGCAAAGTGCCACAAAAAAGCAAGGGCACAACCGGTTAAAGCTAAATAGGAGAGAACATCCCGAAGAGAGGGTGTCCCTTGGCGGCGGCTTTCGTGGGCAGTTGAGCCTTTTCGTTGGTGAGGTTGAAGCCTCATAGTGAAACCCCCTGACTTGCGCAGGCGGTTTCACTATTGGCTCCCCAGTGCTCAAGTGACCAAGTATGAGCTCTGGTTCACTGCCCCTGCAAAGATTTATGTCTAGTACCTTTTGCCGTCATAAACTGGGACGACAGTACTAGACATAAATTATATCATGGCATCTTTAAGCATTGTCAATACAAAAAAGACCCCTTACCCTAGCTTGGTTAGGGAAGAGGTACAAAAGTACTATAACTTATCTACAGCAACTAGAAGGGAAAAGGCTGGCCAACATCTACCTAACGATAGCCACGCAACTTCTCATCAACCACTGCAGTGGGAACAAAAAGACTTCCCGGCAGTGGCATATTTTCCACACCCCGTTGCCAGGGCAGTATCGTCTGCGCTGAGGCGTTTCACTTCCGTGTTCGGGATGGGAACGGGTGGGTCCACCTCGCTCTAACCACCGGGAAGTTCCTTCGAACTATAGGCTGTGGTAAATGGAATACTTCTTGGCTATCGTACCGACAGCCTTAAGGCAAACCAATTGAAAATAGCCCATAGGGCAAAAAATTGGTAGCGGGAGTTGGACTCGAACCAACGACCTTCGGGTTATGAGCCCGACGAGCTGCCACTGCTCCATCCCGCGTCCTTTTCGAACTAATCGCTGTGGTCTATGGGAAGCTGAGCCTCAAGTCAACCGTTTGCAATATTTTGCAGAATTCTTTCATTCTTCAGGCCCCCCCACCCCAGCCAGCCGATAAGCAGTTATTGGCTCTCCCTTTTTCGAACTGGTTGCTGTGGTCTGTGGGGGGCTGATGGCTATCGTCAGGTAAACCCTAGCCCCCCTTTGGTTATGTTCTCATCTGGTTGTAGGTCAAGCCCTCGGCCATTAGTACCGCTTAGCTTAACCGATTGCTCGGCTTACACCTGCGGCCTATCTAACAGGTAGTCTCCCTGCGGCCTTACCCGGTTACCCGGTGGCAGATCTTATCTTGGGGTCGGCTTCGCACTTTAGATGCTTTCAGCGCTTATCAGATCCAGACTTGGCTACCCAGCGATGCCCCTGGCGGGACAACTGGCACACCAGCGGTCTGTTCCCTCCGGTCCTCTCGTACTGGGAGGAACTCCCCTCAAATCTGCTGCGCCCACGACGGATAGAGACCGAACTGTCTCACGACGTTCTGAACCCAGCTCGCGTGCCGCTTTAATGGGCGAACAGCCCAACCCTTGGGACCTGCTCCAGCCCCAGGATGCGACGAGCCGACATCGAGGTGCCAAACCCCGCCGTCGATGTGAACTCTTGGGCGAGATTAGCCTGTTATCCCCGGGGTAGCTTTTATCCGTTAAGCCACGGCCCTTCCACACGGCACCGTGGGATCACTTTGCCCGGCTTTCGCCCCTGCTCGACTTGTAGGTCTCACAGTCAAGCTCCCTTCTGCCAATGCACTCTTCGGGTGATTTCCATCCACCCTGAGGGAACCTTTGGGCGCCTCCGTTACCTTTTTGGAGGCGACCGCCCCAGTCAAACTACCCACCTGGCACTTTCCCCTTGCTTGCTCAAGGGTTAGGACCAAAACTAAGAAAGAGTGGTATTTCACCGTTGGCTCCACCAGGGCTGACGCCCCAGCTTCTCAGCCTCCCACCTATGCTACACATCCCAAGCCTCAACCCAATACCAGGCTGTAGTAAAGCTCCACGGGGTCTTTTTGTCCTGTCGCGGGTAACCCGCATCTTCACGGGTACTTCATTTTCGCCGAGGCCCTCGTTGAGACAGCGCCCAGGTCGTTACACCTTTCGTGCGGGTCGGAACTTACCCGACAAGGGATTTCGCTACCTTAGGACCGTTATAGTTACGGCCGCCGTT
>JADFVG010000084.1 GCA_015222405.1 Chloroflexota bacterium | reverse complement strand
CTGGTGGACGAAATCTTGGGCAAGACGGAGGGTAAAACCTAACGCTTAGTAAAGCAATAGGTGCAAGCAAGGATTGAGAGCAGCCAGTCCCTCGACAGAGGGATTGGTTCGTTTTGAGTCTTATTAACAAGGGGGAGTTATGCCAGTAGTGCTCTATGAGAAGAAGGATCGCATCGCTTATATCACCCTCAATCGCCCCGAGGTACTCAACGCAATTGATCAGGAGACCTTATGCGCCCTGACTGAGGCCTGGATCGAGGTCAGGGACGACCCTGATGTTTGGGTCGCTATCGTAACCGGGGCCGGGGATCGGGCCTTCTCCGCAGGGGCTGACCTTAAGGAGATGGCCCTGCGCTGGAGTAAGAAAGAGGCAGGGGAACCCCTTCAGGACATATCCCCCCCACTCACCCCAATGCGTGGTCTGGAGGTATATAAACCCTTCATCGCCGCTATCAATGGCATTGCCACCGGCGGTGGCCTGGAGATAGCCCTTGCCTGTGACATCAGGATCGCCGCTGAGCATGCTCGCTTTGGTCAGCGCGAGGTGGTTCAGGCAATCATGCCCGGCTGGGGTGGCACTCAGAGGTTGCCTCGCTTTATCCCCTTTGGCATCGCCCTTGAGATTCTCATCACCGGAGACTTCATCAGCGCTGAGGAGGCTTACCGCTTTGGGCTGGTGAACAAGGTGGTTCCTGCCGCTGAGCTTATGCCCGCAGCAGAAGCCCTGGCGCGCAGGGTTAATGAAAACGGCCCCCTAGCGGTGAGGGCAATAAAGGAGGCTGCCTACAAGGGTGTTCAGATGCCCTTGGAGGATGCGCTGCGTCTGGAAAGTGAATTGTTCGATAAACTTATCCTCACTGAGGACGCCAGGGAGGGGCCTCTGGCCTTTATCCAAAAGAGAAAGCCGGAGTATAAGGCTAGGTAGAGGTTATAACGGGAGGCCGTGCTCACTTCGGTAGTGCTAGCTCAGCTCGGCGAGGGAAGGAAGACCAGCCCTAGCCCCGATTTTGGTGGTGGAGAGGCGGGCAACCATATCGCCCAAATGCCCGCATTCCACTAACCCCTTCCCGTGCAAAAAGCCGTAGAGAAACCCGGCGGCAAAGGCGTCGCCAGCGCCGATGGTGTCCCCCTCAGGTTTCTTCTTTCTCCTGGTTTCAATCATATGCTCACCTTCCCCACCGACAAGGTAGCAGGTGGCGATGTTCTTTCCCCTCCTTATCCCTTGCCCCAGGGTAACAGCAACGCTCTGGCACCCTAGCGCTAGAAACTTCTGCGCCCCTGTTTGAAAATCTACGCCGGTCAGCTCCTCGGCCTCCTCTCGATTGAGCAAAAGAATGTGAGCCCTTCTTATTATTGGCTCCAGGGCGCTCATCCCTTTGGCAGCGTAGATTGACCCCGGGGCGAAACTGACCGTGAGCGAGGGGGGTATCTTCGCCATTAGCTCTTGCTGAATCGCCAACTGCTGTTCATCGGCGAATGAGGAGAGATGAAGCATCTTGGCCTGGCTGAGATAGGCGAGGTCCACGTCATCGCCGGTCAGCAGGCTATTGGCGCCAGGCAACACATAGAGGGCCCGCTTTCCACGCTTATCGCTGAAACATAGCACCGAGCCCGTCTTCGCCCCCTTCTTAGCCTTGATTTGACCCCCGTCCACGCCCACGCTTGCCAAATCTTTCACCAGCGTCTCGCCCTCTCCATCATCGCCCACAGCACCGATGAAGCCAGTGCCAATACCCAGCTTGGCCAGAGCGTATATTGTATTCGCTGCTGAGCCCCCAGGAGATAGCCTGAACTCCGCAACGGGGGTTTCGCCATCGACCAAGGTGCGCTCTACCCCGTAGATGTGGTCCATGTTCATCGCCCCCAGCCCTATTACCTCAATGGCATTCACTTCATCCTCCTAGCCCAGTTTGCCTGCCTCTTCCCGCACCAGTCGGCGAATCCTCTTGTGAATCTTCAGCGGCTCCTCCAGGTTTTTTCGCCCTTTAAGCCACTGGAAGTTCCTCCTATCCCCCTTGCCACCAGCTTCCTCCTTCTCTCTCACCACCCTTTCCACAGCATCTTTGCCCCCTTCTTCCCAGGCATCCAAAGCGACCTTCAGATCGCCGATGTTTGTCGAGGCCAGTCCGATGGTGGCATAGGGCAGGGCATACTCATTGGCGTTGAAGGCGATGGCCAGCCCTCCAGCACTGTCGACTGCCTCCAGCATCCTGGCATCGGTGATGCTGTCCCCGACAACGACCACCTGCTCCAGGGATTGGCCATAAGCCCGGGCGAACCCCTTGAGCGCCTCCACCTTTCTTCGTCCCCCCATCGGCTTCACCTCCGTGAGGGCGATGCCAAGGCTGGTCTTAGGCAACTCCTTCCAGAAGAAACGGTCAAGGCGCTTTTTCATACTCTCATCATCCCCGGGCTTCATTGCCAGAATTTCTTGCTCTATCTCCCCCACCTTTGTGAGATCCTCTTTTCTCGCCAGGTTTCGATAGCGATTGAGAGAGAATCTGGTGCAGGCGAGATTGTCCGAAAAGATGCCCACTCTGTGCGCAATACGGAGGGCATACTGCTCATAACTGGTGCTGATACAGAATACCTTCCAATCTGAGGAGGAGAGGTCGGCGATAAGCTCGGCAGCGCCATCAACCACCGTTGCCCTTTGCGCCAGCCCAGTGATGTCCTCCTCAGAAATGTGATGGCAAATGAGAAAGGGGACGACAAGGGCCAGGGTATCCCCCGGCTCATAATCCTCTCTCTCTTCCAGAGCGAGCAGGTCATCGTAGCGGCTGATGACCTCGAAGATGCGATCCCCCAGGGGAAAGAGCTTCATCAGTTCATAGGCATTGTCCTGAGGAGAGAGGGGACCCTCAAGGTCGAAGAATACATTTTTTCGTTCTAAGCCCACGGTCATATTTGTTACCTTTAATGGCTTTCGTGCTGCCGGAAGCCGCCTTGCTCTGCTCTATCTCCTTTTTCGCTCAATCTCCCCGCTCAGATCATATCCCTCAATGGGCTCTCCCGCGCTGTCAACCACTTTTCCCTCCTCAATCCTCACCCTGCCCTCGGTGAAGGCTTTGAGGGTGGCGATGATCAACGGGAACTCGCGGGCCAGGCCATGTTTTCGCATCTGCCTGAAAAGCAGGTTTCTCTCCCCCTGCTTGGCCTTCACCTCATCTACAGGAAGCCCCTCTATCGCCTTCCAGTAGCTATCGAAGGGCTTGCCCCTTAGGGAAAAGGTGCAATAGACGACTGGAGGCCCCTCATCCAACTCCGGGGTTACCAGATGCATCATCACACCGGTCTCCGTTGCTCCTTCCTCCATCAGCTTCCATATCACCTCCTGCCATGTACCCTTGGGACCATCAGGAGCAGCGGGGTGAAGATTGATCATGGGATAGCGGCGGCACATCTCCTCGCCAACGATAAGCATATATCCGGCAAGAAGGCACAGGTCAGGGTAAAAGCCCTCAAGCTTCTTCATCGCTTCCTTCTCAAACCGGGTCCGCCATCTTTTTTCGTACCTTTGTTTGAATTTATTGGATGATAAGCAGATAAGTGGTATTCGGTACCTACGGACAAGCTTGAAAAAGGAGTCGCTCTCTCTTGCCTCCCCCGGCTCGCGGTTGCTGAAGACGAAGAGGATTTCTGCCTTTATTTCGCCCCTCTTTATGCTGCGCCATACCGTGTGCAGAAGCTGCAGTGCTGCAGCATCCCTCCCTGTGGAAAACCATCCAATGCGATACATTTTTTCAACCTTGGTGCTCAAGCTATAGAATAGCACCCTCAGCAGGCGGCCTCAAGGCTGCCTGTCTATCGCCTTTTTATACGCCCCTCCAACCTGGCCCAGATGCTCCACAGATGAACCCAGAGGCTGGCCTTGTGGCAAACAAGCACCCCTTGGGCTAGAGCAAGGCGAAACTCCTCCCTATCGTTGAACTCAGGCATCACCACACAGGTACCACCGATTTCGCTGGCGATGTGAGCATCGCTCCCGGCGCTGGCAAGAAGTCCATGATCTTGGGCGAAAAGCCGGGCGCTGAGGTTGTGGCGAGAGAGCAGAACACGTGAGTTGAATACTTCGATGATATCGATTTCAGGCAACAGCGCCTCCAGTGTGCGGCGACGAAGGGCGGAGGTCCGGAGCCGATCAAAAGGATGGGGTATGCATACCAGCCCCCCCTGCTCTTTAATGCGGCGCACAGTCTCCTCGGCGGGAAGCATAGCCGGAATCTCCTCAGTGAGGAAATAGCCGATGATCTCACCGGAGCGGGTATTTATCTCTTCGCCAACAATTACAGTGAAGGGAGCAATCTCTCTCAGCTTCAGGGCGCCGAGAATGGTATTGTGATCGGTTATTGCAACACAACCGATCTCGATTTCCTTGCAGCGAGCAATCACTTGCTGCAAGGAAGTCTTCGAGTCCGGCGAGTAGGAGGTATGGACGTGAAGGTCAGCTTTTAGCAAGGGGATTCACCCTTGTTGTGTATCTCTTTGTCAAAAGCGGTTTGAAGCTGGCTGACCTTGAGCTCTGCAGCATCCAGCCGCTGGTTGCATATCTTTGCCAGTTGCATCCCTTCCTCAAAGAGAGAAATCGCCTCTTCCAGGCTCAGCCCTCCTGCCTCCAGGGTCTGAACAATCTTCTCCAGCCGATTCAGCCCTTCTTCGAAGGAAAGTCCTTCAGCCATGCCTGTAACCCCTTCTTCAATGTCGTGACCCTGCCCTTAAACTGGCCATCGCTCACCCGAACATCGATGGCATCGCCGCGATGAATCTGAGCCACCCGCGACACCACCTCCCCGGTGGCGGAAAGCTGCACCTGGGCATAGCCTCGACTCAGTGTAGCTATAGGACTCAGAGCACCGAGCTCCAGCTCCCGGCTGCGCAGCTGCTCCCGGTCGATGGTGAGCAGACTGGCAACACGCATCGATGCCATCTTGGTCAGCTCGTCAATGCGCTGCCGATAGCGAGCGATATCCGGGGAGAGGTATCTAAGGCGATTTGTCAAGTGACCGAGCTCCGTGCCTCGCTGGGAGATTTCGCCCCCCAGGGCGGCCACCAGCGCCCTTTGCTGAGACTGGATACGACTTTCCAGCTCGGAGCGATGGGGCACCGCCAGTTCCGCTGCTGCCGATGGTGTCGGGGCGCGGAGGTCGGCAACGAAATCGGCGATGGTGAAGTCGGTATCATGTCCCACCCCACTGATCACCGGCGCCTTGCTTGAAGCGATGGCGCGGGCAACCTTCTCCTCGTTGAACGCCTGCAGCTCCTCAAGAGAACCACCACCGCGAGCCAGGATGACAACGTCGATGCCCTCCGTCTCACTGAGGGCCTCTATCGCCTCAACGATCCCCTCTGCGGCGCCATCGCCCTGCACCGGGGTTGGGGCAAGAACCAACTCCACCAGGGGATAGCGCCTGCTTATGATATTGGTAATATCGTGCAACACGGCACTGCCGGGTGAGGTGACTACGCCTATGCGCTGGGGGAAGGGAGGGAGGCCCCTTTTGCGAGCAACCTCGAAAAGTCCCTCCTCCTCCAGTTTTGCCTTGAGACGCTCAAACTCAAGGTGGAGAATGCCCACCCCCTCGGGTTGCACCAGATCAACATAGAACTGAAGGCTGCCTGTTACTTCATAAACAGAGATGTGGCCATGCGCCACCACAGCAGCGCCATTTTCCAGGGCGAGGTCGAGCCTCTCCCCGCGAAAGAGCACGCACCTTAGCTGACTTGCCTCGTCCTTGAGGGTGAAGTAGAGGTGCCCCGCCGCTGACTGGGAGAGATTGGAGACCTCGCCGCTGATCCACAGGTCGGTGAGCAGGCTATCGCTTTCCAGGAGCTCCCTCAGGTAGCCAGTCACCTCATCTACAGAATAGATCCTCACTAACTCACCCTCTCCAGGTATGCGCCGGTTCGAGTATCAACACGAACAATATCTCCATTGTCTACGAAAAGTGGAACCTGGATGGTGATCCCTGTCTCCAGCTTGGCTGGCTTGGTTCCCGCTGTTGCCGTGTCCCCTTTGAAACCGGGGCCGGTTTCCACCACCTCAAGCTCCACCGAGTTGGGAAGCTCGACGCTGATGTGCTCATCCTTGTAGCTGAGAATCTCGAGGGACATGCCTTCCTTGAGGTAATTGAGGGCATCGCCCAGCCGCTCGGCATCGAGTGCGCTCTGTTCAAAGGTTTCCGAATCCATAAAATAGTATAGCTCCCCCTCTGAGTAGATGAATTGCACCGCTCGGCGGTCTAACCTGGCTCGGGTGAATTTTTCCCCCGCCTGAAAGGTGCGCTCAATAGTGTGCGCTCTTCGGACACCGCGCAGCTTTAGCCTGACCTGAGCGCTGCCTCGCCCCACCTTGATATGCTGCCAGTCGACGATGGTATAAAGCTCGCCCTCAAGCTCGATGGTGATCCCCTTCTTCAAATCGCCAGTGCTGATCATCTGTTCGCCCCTTTTTCGAACTTTTTCGAGCTAGTTCCAGATTCGAGCTGTGAAGCTCTATGGCTTTCGCCGCCTCAATCTATCTTTTTCGCTTTAGAGAGCACCCTGACCTTCCCCTTTTCCATGACCACCACATCCTCAATCCTGACCCCACCCCATCCTTTGACATAAATACCCGGCTCGATGGTGAAAACCATGCCATCGCACAGCACTATAGATGAGCCTCTCCCCAGCCGCGGCTGCTCATGGGGGGCGAGACCGACACCGTGCCCCAGTCCATGCCCGAAGGCTTCCCCATAGCCTCCCTGTTCGATAACCGTCCGGGCAAGGGCATCAGCCTGCTCACCACTCATCCCGGCCTCAATGGTGGCGATGGCGGCAAGCTGGGCGCCGAGAACCAGGTCATATATTTTAGCAAAGGTCTTGTCCCCGTTGCCAGGGCAGATGGTTCGGGAGAGGTCGCTGCAGTAGCCCTCAATTCGAGCCCCGATATCGATGACCACCGGCTCACCAGAAAGGATGGGGCGTTCCGAAGGTGTGGCATGGGGCAGGGCAGCATTAGGCCCAGAGGCCACGATAGAGGGGAAGGGGAGACTCTCGCTCCCTTTTTCCCGAAGCAATTTCTCGATCTCCCACGCCACCTCTTTTTCTTTCATTCCAGGGCAGATCCTGGGGGCGATTTCTTCAACGGCGTCATCGGTGAGCTCCACCGCCCTGGTGATAAGCTCCAGCTCCCGCTCATCCTTTATCGCGCGCAGCGACTCTACAATCTCTTCAGTGGGCACAAGCCTTTTTTCGCCCATTGTAGCCGCTAGCCGTCGGTAGGTGGAAAAAGAGAGGTTGTTGGCTTCAAAGCCAATCCTTCTCACATTGAGCGAGGATGCCAGGTCGGGGAACCAGGCTGGTAGCTCCCCCTGGATTTGAAAGATTTCGAAATCTGGTGCCTGGGCCTGCGCCTGCTCCACATAACGGAAATCGGTGGCCAGGATAGCTTTCCTCTCCGATATCAGGAGAAAGCCAGCCGAGCCAGTGAATCCAGAAAGATAGCGGCGGTTCTCCCCCTGGGAGACAAGGATAGCATCAAGCACAGCTTCAGCTAGCTTATGGCGTAGCTTCTCAATACGACCCTTGATTATCATGCCTTTTCCGCAGCCATTATCTCCAATGCAATGATATATCCCCTCCAGCCAAGGCCACTTATCTGACCCCTAGCAATGGGGGCAATCACCGATTTATGACGCCACACCTCCCGGGCATAAATGTTCGAGATATGGACCTCGATCACGGGGAGGGCGCAATCAACGAGGGCATCCCTGAGGGACAGTCCATAGTGGGTGAAAGCTCCGGGGTTAATGATAATAGCATTGGCCTTGGGGGCTTCAGCCTGAATGAAGTCGATGAGTGCCCCCTCGCTGTTAGACTGGAAGCAAAGCACTTCAACCCCTAGTTCCCGGGCCCTTTTTTCGACCAAGTTGTCGATCTCAGCCAGGGTTTTATCCCCGTAGATTGCGGCCTCCCTCTTACCCAGCATGTTCAGATTTGATCCGTGAATAACCAGTATCCTCATGAGTCCTTCTCCTCTTTCTTCGCCCTGGGATGGGCTGCGAGATAAACCTTCCGCGCCTGAGCCTGAGTAACGTGAGTATAGATCTGGGTAGTGGAGAGATTGACATGACCGAGGAGCTCCTGAACCACCCTCAGGTCGGCGCCACCGTCCAGAAGATGGGTGGCAAAACTATGGCGCAGCATATGAGGATGAACCTTCTTATCAAGCCCGGCCTCGATGGCATATCTTCTAATTGCCGTCTGCACAGCGCGCTCGGAAAGCCTCCTCCCGTATCGATTGATGAACAGGGCTTCAGTCCTTGAATCGCCAAGAAGCTGCCTCCGGCCATCTCCGAGGTAGCGGTTGAGGGCTGCCGCTGCCGGCTCTCCCATGAGCGCCACTCGCTCCTTGGAGCCCTTGCCCCAGACACGAATCTCCCTGGTCTCAAGATTGACACTACCCACATCCAGCGCCACCATTTCGCTCACCCTCAACCCGGCAGCATAGAGAAGCTCAAGCATCGCCTTATCCCTCTGCCCCAACGGGGTGGAGGCATCGACCCTGTCCAG